>DATCPU010000263.1:0-7335 GCA_036569925.1 Candidatus Dormiibacterota bacterium | reverse complement strand
CCTTTGATCGAAGCGCTGGCCGACCCCGCGGTTGTGGTCGCCGGCCCCTTCGGCATTCGTGGCAAGGGCACTCTGAAGGAGTTCGAGGAGGACCCCGGCCCCGACGTGGATGCGATCGAGGCTTACTGCATGGCGTTTCGGCGCGCCGACGCCCAGGCGGTGCAGGGGTTCGACCCGAAGTTCCGCTTCTACCGGATCGCCGACATCGACTTCAGCTTCCGGCTTCGGGACAAGGGCGGCCGGGCCGTGGTCGTTCCCGGCCTACCCATCGAGAGGTATCAGCACCGCCTGTGGGAGACGACAGCGTCGGCTGAGCGAGACCGCCTGTCGCGCCGCAACTTCTACCGCTTCCTCGATCGTTGGGGCAAGCGCGAAGATCTCCTTGTGGGAGGATCACGCCCGTGAGTGAGGACTACTCGGCGCGGGTCTCGGATCTCAAGGCGAGGCGTCACAAGAACCTTGCGATGGGCGGCAAGGAGAAGATCGCCAAGCAGCACGAGCGGGGCAAGCTCACTGTGCGCGAGCGGATCGACCTGCTGTTCGACAAGGACACCTTCGTGGAGTTCGGCCTGCTCGCCTCGCAGCAGGCGGTGCGCGGTGGCGAGCCAGACGTCGACGGCACGCCCGCGGATGGGGTGGTCACCGGCCATGGCGAGATCGACGGCCGCGAGGTCTGGGTGATCGCCTATGACTTCACGGTCATGGCCGGCTCGATGGGCGCGGTCGGGGAGCAGTTCAAGGCCGCCCGGGTGCGCGAGCTTGCGCTCCGCTATCGCCGGCCGATCGTGTGGCTGCTCGACTCGGCAGGCGCGCGCATCCAGGAGGCGGCCGGCTCCACGTTTGCCGGCACCGGCTACCTGTTCTACGACCAGGTGGTGATGTCGGGCGTCATCCCGCAGGTGGCCGCCATGCTCGGTCCATGCTCAGCCGGCACCGCTTACATCCCCGGCCTGGCGGACTTCGTGCCGATGGTCAAGGAAACCTCATCGATGTCGTTGGGCGGGGCGCGGCTGGTGAAAGCAGCGACCGGCGAGGACGTCACCGACCACGACATGGGCGGTTCGCAGGTGCATTGCTACGAGTCAGGAGTGGGGGACAACGAGGTCGACGACGACCGCGATTGCATCGCCATGGTGCGGCGATTCCTGTCCTACCTGCCGTCGAGCAACGCCGACGAACCGCCGTTCCGCGCCACGGACGACAGTGGTGATCGATCGGTCGACGGACTCGAAAAGATCGTGCCGACCAACCCTCGCGCTGCCTATGACGTCAAGCGTGTGATCAAAGCGGTTTTCGACCGCGACTCGTGGTTCGAGATCAAGCCGGCCTGGGCGAAGAACATCGTGGTTGGCTTCGCTCGCGCGGGCGGCCACGCTGCCGGCGTCGTGGCCAACCAGCCCATGCAGAAGGGTGGCATCCTCGACTCGGACTCGGCGGACAAGGCAGCGCGCTTCATTCGGATGTGCGACGCGTTCAACGTGCCGCTCGTCTACCTCATGGACGTACCGGGATTCCTCGTCGGCTCGCAGGTGGAGAAGGAAGGCATCATCCGTCACGGCGCGAAGATGCTCTACGCCACGTCCGAGGCGACGGTGCCCAAAGTGACAGTGATCATGCGCAAGGCCTATGGCGCCGGCTATTACGTGATGTGCGGCAAGGGCTACCAGCCTGACCTCATAGTCGCGTGGCCCCTGGCAGAGATCTCGGTGATGGGACCTGAGGGCGCGGTCAACATCATCTTCAACAAGCAGATCGAGGCCTCCGCCAACCCTGAGGAGACGCGCGGACAGCTGATCGAGACGATCAGGTCTCAGATCAACCCGTACCTCGCCGCCGGGTGGGCGATGATCGACGACGTCATCGACCCGGCCGAGACTCGTCGCGTGATCATCCGCGGCATCGAGCAGGCTCGCAACAAGAAGGTCGAGCGGCCGTGGCGGAAGCACGGGAACATCCCGGTGTGACAACGACGATCATCACCGCCGCGCTCACGGGCGTCCTCGCCACACGAGAGCACTGCCCCGCCATCCCGTATACGCCAAAAGAGATCGGTGAAGAGGCGAAACGCGCTGTGGATGCCGGCGCTGCCATCGTGCATATCCACGCCCGCACCCCCGAGGGCGGCCCCGAATGGAGGGTCGAGACTTTCGCGGAGATCTTCGCCGAGGTCCGGGCGCGGACCGATGTCATCATCAATTTCTCGACCGGCGCCGTCGGCGTTCCACGCGAGGACCGGATCGAGCACATCAGCGAGCTGCGGCCGGAGATGGCGGCCCTGAACATGGGCTCGATGAACTACGCGATCTATTCGGCCAGGCGCAAGGCCTTCGTGCACGACCTTGTCTTCGCCAATCCGTTCAGGGACATCCAGTTCTTTCTCGAGGCGATGAATCAGGGGGGCGTGCGGCCCGAGATGGAGTGCTTCGACGCCGGCCACATCGGAAACACACGGCCGTTTGTCGATATGGGCGTGCTCAAACCCCCTTATCAGTTCAGCCTCATCATGGGCGTCCTGGGCGGCATTCCCGGCACCACCCGCCACCTCGTCGACCAGGTGGATTCGCTGCCAACCGGCTCGCACTGGCAGGTGATCGGCATCGGTCTCGAGCAGTGGGCCCTGGTGGCGGCCGCGATCTCGCTGGGGGGTAACGTCAGGGTCGGACTCGAGGACAACTTCTACCTGGAGGAGGGACGGATGGCGAAAAGCAATGGCGACCTGGTCGAGAAGGCGGCGGCTCTGTGCCGCGAGCTCGGCGGCGGCGTGGCCTCTGTGTCGCAGGCGAGGGCGCAGCTGGGACTCGAAGCCGCGCCGCGTTCGGCTCCTGATCGCGGCCGCTCGGTGAGGTCGTCATGACCGAGGTCAAGGCGGAGCTCGTCGGAAACGTGTGGAAGATCACGAGTAAGCCCGGCGATGAGGTCGCCGAGGACGATGTGCTCATGATTCTCGAGTCGATGAAGATGGAGATCTCAGTCACCGCACCGCGAGCGGGCAAGGTCAAGGAGATCCGGGTCAAGGAGACCGACGTGGTCAAGGAGGGCCAGGTGCTGGTAGTGCTGGAATGAGTGAGCTTCCAATTCGGGTCAAGGTCCAGGAGAGTGCCAACCAGGTCGTCTACACGGACGCGGTGCTGATCAACGGCAATCCGCTGGGCTTCGTTCTCAACTTCGGCCAGTGGGCTCCAGAGGAGCCCGGCCTGGTGCGGATCTATACGCGTGTGGGAATGAGCCCGAACCACATGAAGCTGCTGTCACAGCTGCTCGCGCAGAACGTCTCCGCCTACGAGGAGAAGTTCGGTGAGATGGTGGTCGCAGCCGACCGCGCAGCCGAAGCCCACCGCATCGGCTTCGACACCGTTCCCCCGGTAGCGAAACCCAAGCAGCCGTAGTGAACCCGGCCCAGCTCCTGCTCCGGTATCAAGCCCAGGTCGAGCGGGAACGGGCCGTGCGCGAGGTCATCGAGCGTTTGGAGTCGCGTCTTGCATCCGACCCGGAGGTGGTCGAGCTCGAGGAGTCGATGTCGGAGGCGAAAGCCGCCCAGGATGCTGTGGCGGCACGGCTTCGCGAGTCCGACCACGCGCGGGAAGATCACCGATCCAAGCTGCGCTCTCGCGAGAAGGAGCTGATGAGCGGCCGGATCCGCAACCCCACCGAGCTCATGCAGATGTCCGACGAGGTCGCCCATATGAAGGCGCGGTTTGCCGAGGAAGAGGACGCGGAGCTCACCCTCATGGAGGACGCCGAAGCTGCGGACGACGCGATGCGCTCCGCGGCAGCAAGCCTGGCTGAGGCTAAGAGCCGCTCGGCGGCTGAGGAGCCGGCCTTGAAGGAGGAGCTCGGGGCATCGCGCGCGGAGCTGACGGAGATCGAGGCCGAGCGTGACGAGATCTGGGCCCAGGTCCCACCCGCGGCCCAGGCGGCATACAAGCGCCAGCGCGCCCAGCCGCCGGTCGCCAGGGTGGTGGGGAACCAATGCACTGCGTGTCGCGTGACCGTCACGTCCTCAGGTATGCAGACGTTGCGAAAGGGGCTGGACGAGCTCGTCCACTGTGAGCACTGCGGTCGCATCCTGGTGCTCGCCTGAAAACTCTGCGGCTGCGCACTGATGGCGCTTCGCGAGGCAACCCAGGGCCTGCCGCCATCGGGGTCGTGATCGAGGATGACGAAGGCAACCGGCTGCGCACTTTTCATCGCTTCATCGGCATCAGGACCAACAACGAAGCCGAATATCAAGCCCTGATTGACGGTCTAAAAGCGGTAGTGCCCTGGAATCCTGATCGCCTGGAGATCTATCTCGACTCAAAGCTGGTGGTCGAACAGGTCAAGGGAACGTACAGGGTCAAGAAAGCCGAGCTGCAGCCGCTGTATACCGAGGTCAAGCACCTTCTGGGCGGCTTTCGGGACAGCCCGGAGATCACGCACGTCGAACGGGAGAACAACAAAGGAGCCGACAAGCTCGCCAACATGGCGCTGGACGAGCAGGTTAAGAAAGCCGCACCTCGCGGGTAGAATCACCACGGGCCGAGGCGGACGGGTGACCGCCGGCGAAGTAAATAGCGTTGGAGGAAAGTCCGGGCTCCACAGAGCAGGGCGCTGGGTAATACCCAGTCAGGGCGACCTGAAGGAAAGTGCCACAGAAAATAACCGCCGGCAGCAAATGTCTCCGGAGATGCGCTGCAGGTAAGGGTGAAAAGGTGGGGTAAGAGCCCACCGGCGGCCGGGTGACTGGCCGGCCAGGCAAACCCCGCCCGGAGCAAGACCAAATAGGAGGGCGTTACTGGCGGCTCGCCAAGTCCTCGGGTATCGGTCGCTAGAGGTGCCGGGCAACCGGCATCCCAGACAGATGGTCGCCGTCCCGCAAGGGACACAGAACCCGGCTTACAGTCCACCCTCGGCCCACCAACCCGATTTGAAGCCACGAACACCAGCAAAGAACTGACCTCCCCAGAACGAGGAGGCGGGGACGGGAGTGCAGAGATGAGCACGAAGAGGCAACCAGGCGGCAGCGCGATGTTGGCCGGCCGCCCGGTTGCCCGAATCGGCTACGGCGCCATGCAACTGCCGGGTCCGGGGGTGCTGGGACCCCCGCGCGATCGGGCCGTTGCACTCGCGGTGCTGCGCCGGGCCGTCGAGCTCGGCGTCAACCACATCGACACGGCCCAGTTTTACGGTCCGGACATCGCCAACGAGCTGATCCACGCCGCGCTTCATCCTTACCCAGAGGACCTGATACTGGTCACCAAGGTCGGCGCTGGCCGTGACGGCAAGGGCGGCTGGATCCGCGCACAACGGCCCCACGAGCTTAGAGCCGGGGTCGAGGCCAACCTGCGGAGCCTTGAGGTGGAGAGGATCGACGTGGTCAACCTGCGACTCCTCGGTGCCGAGCACGACCATGGTGACAGAGCGCTGCCAGTCGACCTCGACAGCCAGCTGGCCGAGATGATTGCTCTGCGCGCCGAGGGCAAGATCGGCGGTATCGGCCTCAGCAACGTCGACATCGACCAGCTCCGCCAGGCTCTCCCGTCGGGCATCGCATGTGTACAGAATGCCTACAGCCTCCTCGACCGGGCCGGCGAACCACTCCTCGACCTCTGCCGCAAACACGACGTTGCCTGGGTGCCGTACTTCCCCCTCGGCTCGGCCTTCCCGGGGGTGGCGAAAGTCACCGAGCACCCTGCGGTGCTGGCTGCCGCCGCGGCGCAGGGAGCTAGACCGGCCCAGGTCGGCCTGGCCTGGCTCCTGGCCCACGAGCCACACATCCTGCTGATCCCCGGCACCTCGAGCCTGGAGCACCTGGACGAGAACGTGGCCACAGCTGACGTTCGCCTCGACGTCGCCACGATGGCGGTTCTGGACGCTCTCGTCGTGGCGGGCGGCCGGCGCTGACAGTACGGGCACTCTCGAAGTGGTTCCAGCGGAAGCATTGAACCAGGCGAGGAAAGCCGCACGGTCAGCTCGACCGGTGAGCGGCGCGCGACTTCGATACAGTGCCAATCACACGCTGTGTGAATAATCGAGCGGAGGAAAGGCTGACTGATCACAAGGTGGCAAGCCGGGAGGAATGGCTGGCCGCTCGCGAGGCGCTCCTCGTGGGGGAAAAGGAGCACACGCGGATGGGCGACGACCTGGCGTCGCAACGGCGCGAGCTGCCGTGGGTCCGGGTTGAGAAGGAGTACAGCTTCGAGACCGACGAAGGCATCAAGACGCTCGCCGAGCTCTTCGACGGTAGGTCGCAGCTGCTCGTCTACCACTTCATGTTCGGTCCGAGCTACGAGGCGGGGTGCCCGGTCTGCTCCTCCAACGCCGATGCCGTCAACGGCGTAGTTCCTCATCTCAACGCCCGGGACGTCACGATGGTTTACGTTTCGCTCGCGCCGCTGGAGAAGCTCCAGACCTATAAGCGCCGGATGGGCTGGAGTTTTCCCTGGGTCTCATCGGCCGGCAGCGACTTCAACTTCGACTTCAACATGTCGCAGACCGAGCAACAGACGCGCGAAGCGATCAAGCCCATGATCGAGGCGGGGATACCGCCGCTCGTAGACCACCTCGCGAGTGCCTCCGGCACCGACGTGGTCGGCTACCTGGCGGAGGCCCCGGGCTTCAGTACTTTCATCAGCGACGAGGGTGGCGTATTCCACGCCTATTCCACGACGGCCCGTGGGCTGGAGTTTCTGATGGGGTACTACCCAATCCTCGACCGCGCTCCCAAAGGTCGCGACGAAGCCGACTCGCCCCTCTGGCTTCGACGGCACGACGAGTATGCGCAAAGGCCGACGTGATACTCGAAACGCGTCACAACATGGCAGCTTTAGAAGTCGATGTCCGCGCCATGGCGGCTACGTTGCCCTTCTCTCGGAACAACGCATGGGCTCCGTCGAGCGCGCCGATCGCGTCGGCCTTTCGCTTTGCCAGATAGAGCACTTCTGCAAGGGCGAGGCGAACGTTACCGCGCCGATTGAAGTTGTCTACTTTGTCCGCAGCCACAACCGCCTCACGCACGAGGGTCTCGGCAGCCTTGAGGTCGCCGCGGCGCGCCAGGAGCATGGCGCGGACTTCTCGCACGGCGTATCGCTCAGCTTCGTCGTACCTGCCCTGGCGATAGAGCGCCTCCCCTAATTGGGCGCCGATTCCGCCCTGATCGGCCCGTTCACCCATAGCCTCCAGGCGCTCGTAACCCCAGCGCAACTCTCGCTCGGCCGCAACCGGCTCGTCGGCCAGTAGCTCGATCGCGCCGGAGATCGTCCTGCGCGTCGCCATCCTTAGGGTCAATCCGAGCTCTTCCAGGATGGAGAGGCCCCGCGCGAACAAAGTGCGGGCTTCCGTGAACCGGCCTTGCAT
>DATCPU010000262.1:0-3923 GCA_036569925.1 Candidatus Dormiibacterota bacterium | reverse complement strand
CATGTCGACAGACCTGTAAGCGAGTAGCGCAGCCGGCAACGCAGAGATCGGGCGCCTAGCCGGATGAACCCGCATGGTGACACTGGCACCGCGCAGCGCTGCCACTGGCATTTCGGTTGAACGTCCGGTGCCGGACACTGTTAGTCGAGGGAAGCCATCACGTGCTTGATCTGGGTGTAGTCCTCGAGCGAGTACATCGACATGTCCTTGCCGTAGCCGCTTCCCTGGTAGCCACCGTGCGGCATCTCGTTCACGACCGGGATGTGGGTGTTGACCCAGACCGCACCGAACTTCAGGCGACGCGCCATGCGAAGCGCCCTGCCCACGTCGCGCGTCCACACCGATGCGGCCAGGCCATAGTCCACACCGTTGGCCCAAGCCAGCGCCTGCTCCTCGTCGCTGAACCGCTGTACGGTGACGACCGGGCCGAACACCTCGCGCTTGACGATCTCGGCGTCGGGCCCCGAGGGCACCACGACCGTTGGCGAGTACCACGAGCCCGCCTTCTTGATCCTGCCGCCGCCGGTGAGGATCTTCGCTCCATCCTTGCGCGCGCGATCGACGAATCCAGTCACGCGTTCCGCCTGCTCCTCGGACACCAGTGGGCCCATCTCAGTGTCGTCGGCCTTGGGGTCTCCGACTTTCAGGGATTCCACGGCCGGGACCAGGTCACCGAGCAGCTTGTCGAAGATCTTGGGTCCCGCGATGACGCGTGTGGCCGCGGTGCAGTCCTGTCCGGCGTTGAAGAAGCCCCCGACCTTGATGCCTTCCACCACCGCGTCCAGGTCGGCATCGTCGAAGACGACCACCGGCGCTTTGCCGCCGAGCTCGAGGTGGACGCGCTTCAGGGTCGCTGCCGCGGCGCGCGCGACCTCCTTGCCGGTCGAGACATCGCCCGTCAGGGACACCATTGCGACATCGGCGTGCCTGACCAGGCCCGCGCCGACCGGTTCCCCATCGCCGGTGATCACATTCAGAACGCCTGGCGGAAAGATGTCAGCTGCGAGCTCGGCGAGCCGCAACGCTGTCATCGGAGTCCATTCCGACGGCTTCAACACCACCGTGTTGCCGGCCGCGAGCGCGGGTCCCAGCTTCCACGCGGCCATCATCAGCGGGTAGTTCCATGGTGCGATCGAGCCGACTACCCCCAATGACTCGCGCCGGATGATGCTGGTGAACCCTTTCATGTACTCCCCCGCGGACTTGCCCTCGAGGATGCGCGCGGCGCCCGCGAAGAAGCGGAAGCAGTCCGCTGTCGGAGGGATCTCCTCGGACAGCGTCGTTGCGCGCGGCTTGCCCACGTTTTCCGATTCCAGGCTCGCCAGCTCTTCGCCGTTCTCGAGAATTACGTCGGCGAGCTTCAGCAGCATCTCGCTGCGTTCGCGCGGGGTGGTGTCGAACCACACTTCGTCGTAGGCCTTCTTCGCAGCCGCGACAGCGCGGTCCACGTCCTCGGCGGTCCCCTTGGGCACGTGGGCCATGACCTTGCCGGTGGCGGGATTGATGATCTCCTGGTCGTCCCCGCCCGAGCTGTCGGCCCACTTGCCGCCGATGAAAAGCTGGTGACGCTTCAGCGTGGTGCTCATTGGTCCCTCCTTGCGGGTGCTATGACTTCTTCGTCGTGGCGCCGGCGACATCAGCCAATGCTGCGCCGATGATGTCGAGGCCTTCGTCGAGCTGTTCGTCAGGGATTGTCAGTGGCATCAACGTGCGGATGACGTTGTGGTGCACACCTGCGCGCAGCAGTATCAAGCCGCGCTCGCGCGCCTTGGCCATGAGCTGTGCCGTCTCCGTGTCGGCGGGCTCCTTCGTCTTGCGGTCGCGAACCAGCTCCATGCCGGCCATCGCGCCCATAACCCTGACGTCGCCGACGAGCTCATGCTCCGATGCCCAGCTACGCATGCGTTCTTCGACGATCGATCCGATCCTCGCCGCACGCTCGGGGAGCCGCTCGTCCCTCATCACATCGAGAACGGCAAGGCCGGCTGCGCAAGCGACAGGGTTACCTCCATAGGTTCCGCCAAGGCCGCCTGGGCCAGGCGCGTCCATGATGTCGGCGCGGCCGACCACGCCTGAAAGCGGAAAGCCGGCAGCGAGGCTCTTGGCCACTGTCACGAGGTCAGGCGAGATGCCCGAGTGCTCGATGGCGAAGAACTTTCCAGTGCGACCGAAGCCACTTTGGACCTCGTCGACGATCAGCAGGATTCCGTGCTTCTTGGTCAGCGCGCGCAGCTGCTCGAGGAATGCCTTGGGCGCCGGCACAAAGCCGCCTTCGCCCAACACCGGCTCGATGATTACGGCCGCCACGCGATCCGGCGCGACAGCGGACCCGAAGAGGTCGTTCAGGGCGGCAAGCGCCATCTCGGTGCTCCAGCCGCGGTACTCGTACGGGAAAGGCACCTGGTAGATCTCGGTTGCGTAAGGCCCGAAGTTCTGCTTGTACGGGACCACTGATCCGGTCAGGCTCAGGGCCAGCAGCGTCCGGCCGTGGAAGCCGCCCTGGAAGCTGATGACCGCGGGGCGGCCAGTGAAAGCGCGGGCGATCTTGACCGCGTTCTCCACAGCTTCGGCTCCAGTGCTGAAGAAGATCGCCTTCTTTTCTCCCTCGCCCGGGGCCAGAGCGCACAGGCGCTCGGCCAGGCGCAGGTAGGACTCGTACATCACCACCTGGAACGAGGTGTGGGTGACTCGGTCGAGCTGGGCCTTCACGGCTTCCATCACGCGAGGATGGCCGTGGCCGACATTGAGGACGCCGATGCCGCCGGCGAAGTCGATGTAGCGGCGACCCGCGACGTCCCATAGTTCGGCGCCCTGGGCGCGGTCCGCGACGATCGGGTGGGCGGTGGTGATCCCGCGCGGGATGTAGCGCCGGCGCAGCTCCGCCAGCTCTGCCTGCTCGGACTCGGTTGCCGCCGGCCTGGTGCTCACGCCACCCATCTCCCTAAACCCCGGTTGCGAGTCCTGTCATTCAAACACGCGCACTCGGATCGGCGCAGTGTGCCTCGGTGGTCCTACCCTAGCTCCCGGAGCAGATGGAGGGGATTGACGCGGGGCTGCCCGCGACCGCGGTGGAGCGGCTATGGCCGGGCCGGAAGGCGGTGGTAACCGCCCTTTCCGGTGGCATCACCAATCGCAACTACCGGGTGGACGTGAACAACAGCTCATTTGTGCTCCGTGTCGGCGGCAACGATACCGGCCTGCTTGGCATCGACCGCAGCGTGGAGCACGCAGCCAGCCTGCGGGCGGCGGAGTTGGGGATTGGCCCGCAGGTGATCGCCTTCATCAAGCCCGAGGGCTGGCTGGTCACGCGATTCATCGACGGTCGACCGGTGGCGCCGGAGGAGATCCGCACGCCGAAGGGGATTCTTAGGGTCGCTGCCGTCGTGCGTAAGGTCCACGAGTCCGATGCGATTCCGGGCAGCTTTGACGCTTACGCGGTCGTCGACGAGTACCGCGAGGAGGCTCAAAAGCATGGGGTGTGGATCCCGGCCGAGTTCGCCCATGCTCACCATGCCTCGGAGCGGATCAGGCGAGCTCGCGGCCCGCAGCCGCAAGTGCCGTGCCATAACGACCTTCTCAATGCCAACTTCCTGGACGACGGCGAGATCCGGATCGTCGACTGGGAATACGCGGGGATGGGTGACCGCTTTTTCGACCTCGCCAACCTGTCGGTGAATCACGACTTCGGTATCGATGAAGATCGGCTGCTTCTGGAGGCCTACTTCGGTGTCGAGAGGCCGGCGGACCTCGCCGCCCTCCGGCTGATGCGCCTGATGTCCGACTTTCGCGAGGCGATGTGGGGGGTGCTTCAAAGCGGGATCTCGAAGCTCGACTTCGACTTCAGGAAGTACGCCGACAAGCATTTCAGCCGTCTGCTGCTGGCCGCGGCCGATCCGGACTTCGAGCACTACCTGAGGCAGGCG
>DATCPU010000261.1:0-15170 GCA_036569925.1 Candidatus Dormiibacterota bacterium | reverse complement strand
GACATGCCGTTGCCATGGCTGAGGCCGAGAAAGATCGAGGATCGCTGCAACACATCGAGCACCGACTGCGCCTCGCCCGTGAACTCGATCGAGCCGGCAAGCCCGAGCGTCGTCGCGCGGTCGCGGAAGGCCGATGCGTTTCCTTTCCCGACCATCGCCAGCAGGAAGTTCGGCTCTAGAGCTTTCAGCTGAACGGCGAAGTCAATCGCATCGTTAACACCATGAATCTCGTCCATGGTCGCAATGAACGCGATGATCGGTCTGCCGGCTGCCCGCTGCATGAGACCCCTGCCCATGTCGCCGACCGGGGCGGCCTCGGCAAACCGAGCGACGTCGACTCCGTTGGGCACGATCGTGGAGGCGATTCCTTCACGTGACAGGCGTTCCTGCGTATCCCGGCCGTTGGCCAGCACCTTGCGTGCGCGGCGCAGGATTCGACGCTCGAGCGACCGGAGGGGCCGCTCGAGAAATGAGAAAGGACGGGACGACAGGCCTTTGGGCACGTCGCCTCTGACCGACACCACGTATGGGACCCCGGCGAGCCAAGCTACGAAGCCCTCCGGGATCGGATTCATACAGACCAGACTCTCCGGCCGCTTCCAGCGCAGATAAGCCGCGGCGATGACCGGGTACAGGAAGAACAGATCGAGATACTTGAGGGCGCCGAGGGTGACCAGGTTGAGGAAGCTGAAAGCCCTGTAGAGGTACCTCGCCGATGGGAGCGCCACCAGCTGGATGCCCGACTGTTCGAGCGTGTGGAACGGCGGTCGGTTCGTGGCGTAAGCGATCACGCGAACCGCCCTGGCGCGCTCGCGCAAGTGCGGGCTCAGATTGATGAGCCAGTTTTCTCTCCCGCCTGAATACTTTGGAAAGGGCGAATAGATAAGGAAGGTGATCGGGCTGCCGGCCGTGTGCTTGGCCGGCGCAGATTCGATGTGAGACGGCTCGGTCACCAAGTTCCCCGCTAGGCCGGGAGCTGGCGAAGCCAGGCTCCGACCAGCGTGTCCCAACCGTATTCGCGCTCGACGACAGTGCGGCCTCTTCGGCCCATCTCCGCCGCCTCGTCCGGGTGGTCGGCGAGTCGCTTGACTGCCTCTGCAAATGCACGTCCGTCCTCCGGTGGCACGACGATGCCGCAACGATGCTCTAACAGGAGCTGCGCAGACTCACCCTCGCCGCTCAGAATGACCGGTCGCTCGCATGCGAGCGCTGGGAAGATCTTCGAAGGTCGCGTTGACTTGAAGAGCTCCCCCTTGCGCAACGGGACGACCGTCGCGCGGCACGTTGCGAAGAGGGCAGGCATGGCAGTGACGGGCTGAGGGGCGACGAACCTGATGTTGGTGAGGCCTTGCAACGTGGCGCTCTCGACCATTCGGGCTTTCTCCGGCCCATCCCCAACCAGGAGGAACACGATGTCGGCCCTCGATCGCAACAGAGAAGCCGCTTCGAGAATCACGTCCCAGCTGTGTGCGTATCCGAGGGTGCCGGCGTAGAGAAAGGCGATCTCATCCGGAGCGACCCAGGGCACCGACGCGCCGGCATCCGGCTTGAAGTCTCGAGTGTCCACGCCGTTGTAAAGCACCATCACCTTGGCGGCGCCCACCATGGCGGCGATGTATGTGCGAATTCCGTTCGTCTGGGCGGTTATCCGGTAGGCCTTCGTGTACAGAAACCGTTCCAGCCGCTCGCCGAACCAGAGCAGCGTTCGATTGCGGACGATGCCCAGCTCGCGAGCCGATGCCGGCCAGAGGTCGGAGACATTGAGGATGAAGGGCACACGTCGCAGCCGCGAGCAGGTGTACGCCGTAATGCCTAGAAACAGCGGCGGGGATTCGACAAAGATGAAATCGGGGCGCGGCTCCCGCATGCAGGACGGTAACGACGAAAAGGCGAATGAGAAGTAGCTCAGCAAGCGCTTCACCACATTGCGTCCGGTGGCGGGAACGATCCACGTCCTCGTCACGTGCAGACCGTCGAGCTGCTCCGTGGTCCGCCACCTTCCGCGATATTCGGGAAACACCTCGCCAAGTGGATAGTTGGGCATCGCCGTCACGATGCGCACCTCGTGGCCGTTAGCCTGCAGCTGCTTCGCAAACGCGTGGAGCCGGATCTGCGCAGCGCCCACCTCAGGGGGGAAATGCTGCGTCAGGATGAGGAACCGTTTGGACACCGATGTAGTGTGACAATTGCCCGGGTGATCGATGTTTAAGCGCGTTGCCGGAGACGGCAGTCCGACCAAAACATCGTCCGGGTCGGAAGTGAACGTCGGCGCACCGGCCACCGCCAACCCCTACGACCGTTACGCAACGACGATGCTGGCGATTACCGTCGCGGGCCTTCCTCTATATGTGGTGCGGTGGAAGTACGGGCCGATATCGACCACATTGCTCGAGCTCTTCGTCCTGGCCACCATCGCCCTGTATCTCCTTGGACGGCGCCGCGAGGGTGCAATCCGGCTCAGGCGAACGCCTTACGACATACCGATCGTGCTGCTGCTCATCGCCGGCGCGATTGCGGTGGTCGTGCCCCCCGACCGGTGGCACGCCCTTGGCCTCTACCGCGCGTACTTCCTCGAGCCGATCGCGGTCTTCTACATCGCCATCGATCTGCTGCGGGCGCCCGGCCAGGTACGCCGTGTGCTGTTGGGTCTTGGCCTCGGCAGCTCGATATTCGCAGTCCTCAACATCGTGGCCTTTTTTGTCACCTTGGTCCAGGGCACGTTCGTCCTGGGTTCGCCACCGACCGCTCTGTACACGAGCTCGCCAGAGGTCGCGATGTATCTCGAGCCGCCATTCGCGCTGGCAGCCGGTTTTGTCATGTTTGCCGACCAGCGCAAAGACCGTCTGCTGTCGCTGGCCTGGATGGCCTTGCTTGCGCCGGCACTCGCGTTGACGCTGTCGCGGGGAGCCTATTTCGCGATTGCCGTGCTCGCGCTGGTGGCCATCGCAACGAGCCGCAAGCGCCTGTGGCTGGCGGCCGGGACGGCCATCGCGGTCATCGTCCTTCTCCAGGTGCCGCTGGTCTCAAGACGGTTCGCCGGCCAGTTCAATCTCTTTGACAGCCAGACTACGGTTCGCGGCCGGCTCAGCATCTTCACCGACACGCTGTCGATGCTTCGGGACCACCCGATCTTCGGCGATGGCCTGGGCGGATACCACTATCTGTTTCGCGGCACGATCCTGGAGATCTATCCCCACGACGTGTGGCTGACCTTCTGGGTCGAGGTTGGCCTGCTGGGCATGGTCGCGTTCGCGATCATCTTCCTCGGCCTGCTGTATCGGGGATGGCGCGCGTACTCCCGCGCCGGCGGCTTCTACCGTGCCCTGCTGTGGGGAGTCTCCGGCAGCCTGGTGCTGTGGGGAGTCCACGGGCTGGTCGACTCCCCGTACTGGAAGAACGACATGAGCATCGAGTTCTGGATCCTAGCCGCACTCGAGCTCGCGGCCATCGGCGCGATCGGCAAAAGGGTGATTTCCGCCCCTGTTGAGGCGCCCGCGCCGGCTTCGGAGAAGACCGAAAACCTTATTTGACGCTCCCGGGGGGCGTCGAGTACAGTGGGCAACCTTCTACGCCCATGTCCCGGCAAAGTCCCCGCCAAAAACTTCTACTGATCTGCGCCCTGGGCACGTTGATATTCGGGATCGCCCCGGCCCAAGCCGCAGCGCCGAAGCAGTCCCTTCCGGCTGCCTTTCCGGCTGCCAGCAGCCTGGTGGCCACCAGCAAGCCGAACCGGGAGGTTTTCGGATTTGCGCTCGGCAGCAGCCTCAGCGATCCCACCTACGGTTACCCGAGCTGGAACTTCAACCTCCTGACCACCGTCGCCTACTTCGGGCTGCACGTGCTGTGGAATGGCACGTACCAGGCTGATCCCGGGCTTTCGGTATGGAACTCCAGCCAGCTGACCAACCTGGTCACCACTGCCCATGCGCACGGCACCAAGGTGGTGCTCACGATCATCAGCAGCGATAGCAGCGGGGTTTATCCGAACGCTCTTTGCGACGCGCTCATTCACGGGGCCACCACGATCAAGAACACCGTCGCCCAGGTGAAGGCAAAGGGGGTCGATGGAGTCAACGTCGACTATGAAGGTGTCAACCAGGCGTGCAACAGCGCCGACCCTTCGTGGGCGCAGCATGCGTTCACCGGCTTCATGGCGAGCCTCAGATCTGCGCTGGGGAGCTCTTACTACCTGTCGGTGGACACCTACGCCGGAGCTGCCGGCGACCCTATCGGCTTTTTTGACGTGCCTGGGCTGAACGCCAGCGTTGACTCGTTCTTCGTGATGGCCTACGACATGGAGTACTCGAACTTCTATCACGCGCCCACGAGCTGCGGGCACCTGTGCCTCGGCCCAACCTCGCCGCTCGCGACCTATTACTACAACGACACCGGCGTCATGGCCCAGTACGCGTCCGCGGTCACTCCGGCCAAGGTGATACTGGGAGTCCCGTACTACGGCCGGAAGGCCTGCGTTGCAAGCGCAACTTCCGAGTATCAGCACCCGATTGGCGCCGTGACGAGTGACATGTACTTGGACGCAGTCGGCGAGTCGACTGATTCTTCTGTTCGTCCCGGCTCGTTTGTCGCCCACCGTGACGCCAACGACCCTTCGGGCAAGGAGCGATGGGACACCTGGTACAGCACGACGCTGAAATGCACGCGACAGCTCTTCTGGGACGACGCCACATCCCTTGGTTACAAGTACGACCTGGTCAATCGCGACGGTTTGCGAGGCGTCGGGATCTGGACGCTCAACTACGGCGGCGCAGCCAAAGAGCTCTGGTTGGCGCTGGCCAATCATTTTGGCGGCTGGCATGCGGCCTACGACTTGAGCAAAGTCCCGACCGCCTGGGTGGCCGGTCAAAGCCGGACGTTTCCGGTCACCGTGACCAACACCGGCGGCGCCCCCTGGCCGTCAACCGGCCACAACAGGGTCGATCTCGACCTGCACTTCACGACACTCGCCGGCGGTTCGGCGAAATCAGCCTATTGGATACAGAGCCAGGTCTTCCCGCTGCCGGCCGACCTGACTTCCGGCAATAGCGTGACCCTGAACGTCACATTCGCTGCACCCGCCAGAACTGGCTCCATCGTCCTCGAGGCGCAGATGATCAAAGAGCACCAGTTCTGGTTTAAGCAGTGGGCGCCCATGAAAACAACGGTGGCGGCGCCCGTGTGGGCCGGGACCTACGACCTGACCCAGGCGCCAAAGACATGGACGCTGCTTTTGGGCCAGACGTTTCCTATCACCGTGACCAACACCGGCAACACGACCTGGCCTTCGGCCGGCTATAACCGTGTCGACCTGGACCTGCATTTCTCGAGCCGGTCCGGCGGCTCTGCAGCGAGCGCGTACTGGAGCACCAGCCAGGCTTTTTCGCTGCCGGGCGATCTGGCTCCGGGAAAGAGCGCCGCGGTCACGGTGACGGTGAAGGCTCCGCCCGGCTCGGGATCCATGTTCCTCGAGGCGGAGATGATCAAGGAGCATCAGTTCTGGTTCAAGCAATACCGGGCGATCACCGTCATCGCAGCGCCGCCTGGGTGGTCGGCCGCGTACAACATGACCACGGTTCCAACCACGTGGGTCGCCGGCAAGCCGCAAACCTTCTCGGTGTCGATCACCAACAACGGGACCCAGGCATGGCCCTCGGCCGGCTACACGGAGGTTGACCTCCACGTCCATTTCGCCACCTCGGCCGGCGGCGCCGCGAATCGAGCGAGCTGGATCTCGAGCAATGCGTTCAAGCTCACGAAGAACGTCGGCGCCGGGCAAAGCGTCACCGTCACAGTGACAGTCGCCGCGCCCCGTGGCGGCACGCTCGTCCTCGAGCTCGAGATGATCAGAGAGCACCAGTTCTGGTTCCTGCAGTTCGCCCCTGTTTCCGTGGCTGTGTCATAGCGGCCGCGCGCCGCCCCGCCCTGTAGGCTTTCCTCCAGGTAATGTCCGCTCAACCCCAGTCGCCGCCGGCCCCGTTGCCGACCCCGGGCGAAGCTGAAGGCCTGCGAACCACGATTCGGAGGCTGCTGGGCGCCAGCCACCGTTTTGGCGTCATTCTCCTGGGCGAGGCCCTGATCTTCTGGTTCATCCTCCTTGCCTTCCAGTACCTCGGGTACGGCGGGCGCCCTGGAGGCACCAACGGCCCGAACTGGTACCTGCTGCTGACACTGGTCATGGCCTACCTCGCCATGGCCGCTGGAGAGACTCGATTCCACCTGCACCGGCGCGTCTGGGCCGTGGCGGGAATCAACGATGCATTTGCCGTCGGCTTTGCGGTGCTCGAGGCGACCTTCCTCTTCGGAATTGCGAACCTGATGATGGGCGAGATCCGGCCCTATCGGTTGCTGGTGCCCTTCCTGGCCGCCCCCGCGGTCGTCATCGCCGTCGGCGCGTTCCGGCTCCTGCCGCGCCTCCTGTCGTCGGCGCCAAGGGCCGGCAGCCGCTTGCTTGTCGTCGTGCCCGACTCGTCTTCGTACTCGACGGTGAAAGTCTTTCTCCAGCACGCAAACGCCGACTGGGTGCCGGTCGCCATTGCGACGCTGACGCCAGGCGACGGGGGCCTGACGGTGATGGGCGTGCCCGTCGTCGGTTCGGCGGGGGCGCTCCATCGCTGGATTCAAGAGACCCGCGCCGAAGGGGTGGCATTCGTCCTTAGAGGCCCGAGCACGCAGCAGCACCGCGACCTGTTCGCCATCTGCCTTGCCGCAGGCCTGCCGATCTTCATCGTGCCCGAGGCCGACAAGTGGTTGCCGGGCCATTCGGGGATGCCATTGCGCCAGCTGTCGGCCGACGACCTGGTCGGCAGGGCTCAGCGCGACATCGAGATCAGCGCATCGGCGGCGGTGGTCCGGGGCAAGACCGTGCTCGTCACCGGGGCAGCCGGCTCGATCGGGTCGGAGCTGTGCCGCGTGATTGCAGGGCTCAACCCGCGACGCCTCGTTTTGCTGGATATCAACGAGAGCGGCATCTTCGAGCTGGCTGAGGAGCTTCGCGTCGATTCGAGCATCATCATCCGCGAGGCGCTCGTCTCCATCGTGGATGCCGACCAGCTCGGCGCGGTCTTCGCTGAGGAGCGGCCCGAGGTCGTCTTCCACTGCGCCGCTTACAAGCACGTGCCGATGCTGGAGAGCCATCCGATCCAGGCTGTCATGACCAACGTGGTCGGCACGTGGAACACGCTGCGTTGCGCAGAGGCGGCCGAGGTCGAGCGTTTCGTGCTGATCTCGACCGACAAGGCAGTCGCTCGCCATTCGGTCATGGGCTGCACGAAGCGTCTTTGCGAGGAGATCGTGTTGGGCCATCGGGGCTCGACGCTGTGCTGGGCTGTGCGCTTCGGCAATGTCGTCGGCAGCCGTGGCAGCGTCGTGCCTTTGTTCGAGCGCCAGATTGAGCAGGGCGGTCCGGTCACCATCACCCACCCCGACGTGTCCCGTTTCATGATGACCATCCGCGAAGCCGTGCTCCTCGTGGTCAGGACTCTGCCCATGGGCGAGTCAGGCCATCTGTACATGCTGGACATGGGCCCTGAGATAAAGATCCTCGACCTGGCCAACTCCCTGATCCGTTCCCGGGGCATGCGCCCGGGAGAGGACATCGAGATCGTGTTCTCAGGACTGCGCCCGGGCGAGCTCATGAGCGAGCAGCTCCTGGCCTCGGACGAAGGCGTGCGCCCCACCACCGATCCTTCGATACTCGACGTCGTCGCGCCTTACATTCCGAGCGAGAGCGACCTGGCCTGGACGATCGAGCGCGTGCGCGCGCTGGCGGCGGACGGTCGGAGCGATGAGCTCGTGCGCACTCTCAAGAAAGCAGCGCGCACTGTGAAGCGCCCGAAAGAGGAGCCGTCGATCTCGAAGCAGCCCCAGCGCGAGCGCCCCTCATAGCCGGTGGTGGCCCCGGGGGCCCGGCCGAGAGATTTGGTGATCCAGGTGGTCCGAGACGCAGGCAGGGGTGGGCCGACTAGGAGCGCATCGCGAGATGCGTGACGACAGCGGGACGGGCCCCCTAACGTCCGTATCGGGCCGCATGGGCGCCAAAGATCCGGTCGGGATCCCCGGGGCCACCGCCTGACCGCGGCAGCTTCCCTGCGATGAAGCCGGCCATCAAGGTCTGCATGATCGGGAATGCCGACAGCATCCACGTGCAGCGGTGGGCACGACATTTCTCGCAGCGCGGCTTTGACGTCAGCCTGCTGAGCTTCTATCAGCCACTGACCGAGTTCGCCGGGAATCCGAGCGTTCATTTCGTGCGTGCGCGGGCGCCTGGCGTGCGGCGCGCTGGCCCGCGGTCCGCGGCTGCGATGGGCCGATTCCCCGGCCTGCTGCGACTCGTCACCGCCGCCCGCCTGAGGGCGGCCGGCTTTTACCGTGAGCTCGAGCGCATCAACCCGGATGTGGTGCACGCGCATTACGTATCCGACTACGGGGTGCTGGCGGCCATGTCAGGACGCCATCCCCTGGTCGTTTCCGCCTGGGGATCCGACCTTCTGGTGGACCCGCGGTTGTCGGTGATAACACGCAGGCTCGTGCATTGGGTCTTGGGACGGGCTGACATCGTCACCTATAACTCCAGCCAGCTGGGCGAGGTGGCGCGCACGATGGGCGCGCGGCCGGACCGGCTGCTGGAGGTCGTCCTCGGCGTCGGCCGCGAGATGCTCGACGCGCTGGCCGCCTGTAAAGTGCCTCCCGCCGAGCGCGGGCCGGTCATCGTCAGCCAGCGATCGCTCGAACGCCCGCTTTATAACGTCGACCAGGTGATCATGGCGATGCCAGAGGTCCTCAAGCGGGTCCCTTCTGCACGCCTGCTGGTCGGTGGCGAGGGAATGCTGGAGGGACAGCTCCGCGACCTGGCGACACGCCTTGAAGTAGGCGATGCCGTCGAGTTCACAGGCACCGCCACCTGGCCGGCCGGGCTGGCGGAACGACTCGGCAAAGCCGCTGTCTACGTCTCAGTGCCGTCGTCTGAAGGCACCTCGGTGACGCTGCTGGAAGCGATGGCCGCCGGCGCCTATCCCGTGGTGTCCGACCTCCCGAGCAATCGCGAATGGGTGGGCGACGAGGGCGGCGCAGTGGTGCCAGTTCGCCTGGTCGCGCCGCTTGCGCAAGCGCTCGTGGCTGCCCTGCTGGATCCCAACCGCCGCGCCGCAGCGGCGACGCACAATTGGAAGGTGATCGAGGAAAGGGGACTCTGGGACGTCAACATGGGCCGCATGGAGAAGGCGTATCAGGACCTGGCCGCGGCGGGCCGCCCTGCCGTCAAGAACCGATGATCGCGCGGGAAAACGTCATCATCCACCCCACAGCCGACGTCTCCGATGACGCCAAGATCGGGCCCGGCACTCGGATCTGGCACCAGGTCCAGGTGCGTGAGGGCGCCGTGATCGGCAGCGAGTGCATCCTGGGCAAGGGCGCCTACATCGACCTCAACGTGCGGATCGGCGACCGCTGCAAGCTCCAGAACAGCGCCTTCGTGTTTCATGGCTTCAACCTCGAGGACGGGGTGTTCCTTGGTCCAGGGGTGATGCTGCTGAACGACAAGAATCCGCGCGCGATCAACGCTGACGGTTCGCTGAAATCGGACAGCGACTGGACAGCCAGCGAAGGAGTCGTGCGGCATGGAGCCTCGGTCGGCGGCGGTGCGGTCGTGCTCCCCGGTGTCAGCATCGGGCGGTTCGCCCTGGTTGGATCGGGCGCCGTTGTGACACGCGTTGTTCCAGATCACGGCATCGTCGTGGGCAATCCCGCGCGGCTGAGTGGCTTTGCATGCTTTTGCGGCAAGCCGCTCAAGCACTCGGAGACCAAAGCCCACGGCGTTCTCATGCACTGCCCCGACTGCGGGACCGAGGTGACGATTCCAGCGGACGTCTACGCCCAGCTTCAGAGATTGGGTGACCCGGAGCCCCGTGATCTGAGGCGAGACGGCTAGGATACCCACGTGCTTGCCGGCTGCAGCGTGGGCGTCGTGGTGCCCTGCTACAACGAAGAGCGCCAGATCGGCAAAGTGCTGGAGACGATGCCCGAATTCGTCGACAACATCATCGTCGTGGACGATCGCAGCACTGACGCGACGCTCGAGCGTTGCCGTGAATGGCAGGACCGATTGGGAAAGCGGCTGACGGTTATCGAGCAGCCCAAGAACCAGGGTGTCGGCGCGGCCCTCACCAAGGGCTACCAGACAGCGGTGGACGCCGGCCTCGACGTGGTCGCGGTGATGGCGGGTGACGGCCAGATGGACCCCAAGGACCTGGCGTTGATCATCGACCCCGTCATCAACGGCAAGGCCGATTACAGCAAGGGCAACCGGCTGTTCACCGGGGAGGCGTGGCGCAAGACACCGCATGTGCGCTATCTCGGCAACGCGTTCCTGTCCATGCTGACCAAAATCGCGTCCGGGTACTGGCACGTTGCGGATTCGCAATCGGGGTTTACGGCGATCTCTCGCGCCGCATTGAAGACCATCGAGCTCGACCGCCTGTATCCGAGCTACGGCTACCCCAACGACCTTCTAATCCAGCTGAACATCCACAACTTTCGAGTCGCGGACGTGCCTGTGCATCCGCGCTACGGGATCGGCGAGCGCTCATCCATGAACGTCATGAAGGTGATTCCGACTGTGAGCTTCCTCCTGCTGCGAGGGTTCATCTACCGCCTGCTGGTCAAGTACGTGATCCAGGACTTCCATCCCCTGGTGTTCTTCTATTTCTTTGCGTTCGCCTTCCTGCTCGCGGGGTTGGCGCTGGGCGTCCTGGAGGCGGCCTTCAAGCTCTTTACCGGTGGCATCGCCATCGCGACCACGGTGCTGGTGGCGTTGCTGTTGATCGGCGGCCTTCAGCTCCTGCTCTTCGCGATGTGGTTTGACATGGAGTACAACAAGACGCTCAAGTGACGACGGTCACGAGAGCCTCGGGGTAGCCCATGGCCATCGTCTCGATCTCAATCTGGGCCGCGGCCCTAATGCTCCTGCCCGGGGTGGCGATCTGGCGTCTGGCGGGTCCACGCGGCCTGCCGGCAGCCCTCCAGGTGGCGCCGGCCTTCGCACTTTCAATGGCGGTGGTCGCAATCATCGGGTGGTCGGGCTTCGTGCTCGGAGCGGGCCTCAACGGGGTGAAGACTGCAGCGATCGTGGTAATCGTGCTCTCCGCGATTGGACTGCCGATTTCACTTTGGTTTCGGAGGGTGAGGGTGGCGGCGACCGAACGCATGCTGCCAGGCTGGGCGCTGGCTGCGGCAGTGGCCCTGGCGCTCGTGGCAGGTCTCTCCGCTCTGTACACCGGGCCCTGGGTGAGCGCGACGGCCGACACCTTCTATCACCTGGCGGCAATCCGGGGCGTCCTGCAACATGGAAGCGCCCTCCCGCAAGAGGTCTTCTTCTCGACTCCGGTATCGGCCCCGGATCCGACCAGTGGCGCGTGGCACCTTGCGTTGGCGCTGGTGTCCAGCTTCTCGGGAAACGACCCGGTGACGGTCTGGCGTGTGGTCAATGTCGCGGTGACGCCGCTGACTGTGCTTGCGTTCTTCGCCCTCGCGATCGCGGTGACCCGCAACGCGATCGCGGCGCTGATCGCCGCAGTCCTCTACACGGTGCTCGCGCTCAACTTCGACTTTCGCGACGCTGCTTATCCCAACCGGTTCGGACTGCTGCTGGCGTGGCTGGCCATCGCATTCGCCCTCCGGCATGTCGAGAACGGTTCGCGGCGCGAGCTCGTTGTCGCAGCCGCAGCTGCTTTTGCAGCGAGCGCCGTCCATCCGCTGCTCAGCCCCTTCCTGTTGATTGTGCTGGTGGGTGCCACGGCGGCCGCGATCGTGATGCGTTCGCCCTCCGCCACGCGCTTCGCGTTCGCCGCCATCACGGTGTGCGCAGTCGCTCTTCCATTGCTGATAGTGAACGTCCTGGCATTACGCAGACCAGTGCCGTACCAGGCGTTGGGGGTGATGTCTCCGCTGTTGGTGCAGATCATCCATCACCCCTGGCCCTGGATATGGCCAAGCTTCTGGTTCGGCAATGCGGGCATCGTGCTCGGCACAGCCTTCGCGATCCTCCTGGTTCGTTTGTGGAGCGCAAAGGAAGTTGGTGCGGGACTTCTGATCGCGGCCTTGCTGGTGGTCCCCGTCGGCGCGCTCGTACCGCTGTTCGCGACCTCGCGCAGCGGGCAGTATCTGCTCGCCAGGGTAGCGGGCGTTCTCGCGCCGCTGGCGTGGATCGCCCTGGGCTGGGGCGTTGCCCTGGCGATCCACACGATTCGGAGCCACAGCCGCATGGCGATTCCTGCCGCCGCCGCCATCGTGGTTTCTGCGCTGGCGATGGGGCCTGGTTTCTACACCGGAACGCTGGCGCAATACATCCTGCCCGCCACTTCCCCGAAGAGCATCACGGCATCCCGGTCGGGCGATCTGACGGTGGTCTGGCGCGACCGGCTGGCGGCGATCGACAGGCTGCCGCATTCCGCCGTCATCCTCGCGGAGCCGCGGATGGCCTACGAGCTGGCGGGACTCACGGGCCGGGAAGTTGTCGGCGTGCCCCTCTCGCACACGCCTGCCCAGGTCAGGGATGGCCCGCAGCGGCGCGAATCGGCGCTCGACGCGACGCAGGGGCGGTTGGACGCCTTCGGGCTCGCGGGTGTGATCGAGCATTACGGCGTCACCGACGTGCTCGTGGACCTTGATCGGACTGACCCGGCGGCGTGGGCGCAGCTCGCGACGGCCGGGATTCTGTCCACGATCGCGTCGGGGAACCAATGGCAGCTCTACCGCTACGACCCGCTCATGCTCGACGGCTATTTGAACCTGCCACAGCAGGCGGGACCGCTGCCTGATTTCGCCGCCAGCGGCATCGGCCCCCAACCGGCGCTGGCGGGTCGCGCCGTCTTCGCCCGGCTCCAATGGAACGGTGCCTTCGCGATGCCGGCGGTGTTGCGAGCCGAATCACAGGATTCGAATCGATCGTTCAGCCGCAACATCGAGCTCGCCGGGGGCGGTGCGAGCCAGACTTTTGCCGTTTCGATTCCCACGGACGCCCGGGTGGGGAGTTACCGGCTGAGCATCCAGCTGGGCGCCAATCAACCCATGGCCTTGGGCCGTTTCGACGTCGGCTTCCTCTACCAGGCCGAGGACATGGGCGGAGTTGTCGCCGGCGACGCGAGCGGTTGGTCGACCGTGGGAGGCTCTGCCTACCAGGATGCATTGGGCGCCAATGCGAGCCGGGTGGGATCAGCCGCGAACCAGCCTCTTCCGCAGGTGGCCGCCGGGACCTACTGCTTGAGCGCCCGCGTTTACGACTATGGGACCGATGAGGTCAGCGCCATAGAAGCGGGCGTCGGGGGGGCGGTGGCAAGGCTGTCGTGGTCCGGCTCGAGTCCCGGAATGCGCTGGGTGCGAGGCACGATCGTGCTCGATCGACCCGGCGGTCAATTGACGATGCGGCTGCTCCAGCGCGGCCGGAATGCGGTCATCGTCGACTCTTTGGAGCTCGATCCCTTGATCGAAGGACGGTGCGGCCCAGGCTGAAGGCGCTTCTGAAGACAGACGGTGGCGGCTTTGAGTCGGGGGGTGCCCAGACTGTAGGATTGGGCGAGGTCATTGGCGAAGCAGACATCGCAGACTCACGCTCAGCCTGAGTCGAGCTCACCCCCACACATCGCTCTCTCGCGCCCCTGGATCGGGCCCGAGGAGAAAGCCGCCGTCATCGAGGTCCTCGAGTCAGGGATGCTCGCGCAGGGCCCGCGCGTGGCGGCCCTCGAGGATGCGTTCACGCACATGACTGGCGCGCGACATGCGATCGCGACCTCATCCGGCACGACCGGCCTGCACCTCGCGCTCCTGGCGCATGGGATCGGGCCGGGCGACGAGGTCATCACCAGCCCGTTCACGTTCATCGCATCGGTCAACGCAATCCTGTTCACTGGGGCGACACCCGTGTTCGCCGACATCGAGGAGTCGAGCTTCAACATCGACCCGGAACGCCTGGAGGCAGCGATCACCCCGCGCACCAAGGCCGTCATGCCCGTTCATCTGTACGGCCAGGCGTGCGACATGGATGAGATCTCAGCCATCGCTCAGAGACATGGCGTCATCCTGCTCGAGGACGCAGCCCAGGCAGTCGGCGCCACCTATCGCGGCCACCACGTGGGCACGTTCGGCACCGCTGTCTTCAGCCTTTACGCCACCAAGAATGTGATGAGCGGCGAAGGCGGCATGATCACCACGGACGACGACCACGTCGCGGACATGGCACGGCTGCTGCGCAACCACGGTATGCGGAACCGCTATGAGTACGAGGTGCTCGGCTACAACTTCCGCCTGACCGATGTGCTGGCCGCGATCGGATTGGCGCAGATGGGGCGGATGGAGGAAGCCACGCGGCGGCGCCGCTCAAACGCGGCGTATCTCAGCGCGCACCTCCACGGCGTCCGGACGCCTGTCGTGAAGGAGGGCCGCGACCACGTTTGGCACCAGTACACGATCGCGCTGCCTTCGGGCACCGACCGGCAGGGTGTCATCCGCCGGCTCGGGGACCAGGGGATCGGGACCGGCGTTTTCTACCCGCGAAGCGCACACCGCTTCCCGCACGTATACGAAGTCACCGGGGACCTCGAGCTGCCGGTCACCGACCGCGTGGCGGCATCTGTCCTATCGCTGCCTGTGCACCCCCTACTGGATCCCTCCGACCTCGAACGGATAGCCGCCGCCGTCAACTCGCTGTGACCCGGGTCGCCGTGGTCGGCACCGGAGTCATGGGTCGAAACCATGCGCGGGTGCTGAACGAGCTGGCTGATGTCGACCTGGTCGGTGTCGCGGACTCGAACGTTGACGCCGCATGTCAGGTTGCGAGCCACCATTCCACGCGCGGATACGGCTCGCTGAAGGACCTGCTGGAACAAGAGCGCCCCGACGCGGTCACCATCGCCGTGCCGACCGAGAATCATCACGAGGCCGTTCTGGAGGCTCTCGCCGGCGGGTGCCATGTCCTCGTCGAAAAGCCGATCGCCGCGACGCTGGCTCAGGCTGACGAGCTGGTCGCCGCCGCCCGATCGTCCAAGCGCGTGCTCGCTGTCGGCCATATCGAGCGCTACAACCCGGCCGTGCTGGAGCTGAAGCGGCGCCTCGACGATGGGCAGCTCGGCAGGGTTTACCAGTTCGACGCCCAGCGGCTCGGTCCGTTTCCTCAGCGGATACGA
>DATCPU010000260.1:0-2018 GCA_036569925.1 Candidatus Dormiibacterota bacterium | reverse complement strand
TTGCATGGATGCTCGAGGTGGTAGCGCGACAGCGCCCGGATGCCGTGATCCGACAGAAACTCAGTTGGATCGAGCATGCGAGAAAGAATTCGCCGAAGCCGGGCGGGCGAGACAATCGACAGCATTCTCCAGCCGGCGTGGCCGGGGTCGTGGATGTGCTGAATCACCGCGTTCAGGTCCTGACGGTGATCGGCGAACCACTTGGTCCGGGTTGCGAACTCCGGCAGCCGCCCCATGGTGTCGGGCCCGATGGTCGAGACGGCGAACAGCGGTACCAACCCGACAAGCGAATGCGCCCGGAATGGTTCCATGCGCCCGTCCGCGTAATGAAAGACGTCGTAGTAGAAGCCATCCTCTTCGTTCCACAATCCTTTCGAATTCATCGCGGATGCGATGAGGGCGAAGTGCTCGAAGAACTTGGTGGCCATGTCCTCGTATGTGTTGTCGTGTTCCGCCAGTACCAGCGCAACCTCAAGCAGGTTCTGGCAGTACATCGCCATCCACGCAGTTCCGTCAGATTGCTCGATGTGCCCCTCGGTTGGGACGTGCGAACGATCGAATGGCCCAATGTTGTCGAGGCCGAGGAATCCTCCCTCGAAGATGTTGTTGCCCTCGCTGTCCTTGCGGTTGACCCACCATGTGAAGTTCAGCAGCAGCTTGTGGAAGATCCGCTCCAGAAACGCGTGGTCCTTGCTGCCGTCGATCTCGAACACCCGCAGCGCCGCCCACGCATGCACCGGCGGGTTCACATCTCCAAACGCCCACTCATACGCTGGGAGCTGGCCGTTGGGGTGCATGAACCATTCGCGACATAGGAGAACGAGCTGCGCCTTCGCGAACTCCGGGTCGACGCGCGCGAGTGTCACGCAATGGAACGCCAGGTCCCACGCGGCGTACCACGGGTACTCCCACTTGTCTGGCATGGAGATGACATCGCGGTTGTTCAGGTGCTGCCAATCCGAGTTCCGGCCTGACAGGCGCGAATCCGGGGGCTTCGGTCCCGACGGGTCGCCAACCAGCCATCTGTGGACGTCGTAGTGATAGAACTGCTTCGACCACAGCATCCCTCCGAGCGCCTCACGCATCACCATCGCCTCGTCAGGCGATGCTTCGGTTGGCGTGAGGTCGGCGTAGAACTCGTTGGCCTCCTGCTCGCGCAAGGCCATGATCTGATCGAAGTCCTGCCCGGACTTTCCGTCGGGGCTAAGCCTCATCCGGATCGTGACGGTCTGCCCGGGCTCGACTGAAAGGTGATGTCGAAATGCGGCTTTGGTTCCCTGCTGCGCAGGATTCACTGCGGGCATGCCGCGCGTGACGTAGTCGTTGATGCCGTCCTTGGGGAACTGGCTTCGGCCCGCGATGCCCCAGAAACGCTCGGCGTTGGTTTCGTTGTCGCAAAATAGAAGCTCAGGCTCACGGTCGGAGTGCAGCGTCCTGCTGCCAAGGGTGTGATGCTCCGCCACGAGGCCGCCGCTCTCCGCGCGGATCGACGGCAGCCGGTCGTCGATGCCCCAGGCCCAGGTGTTGCGAAACCAAAGGGTGGGCAGCACGTCGATCTGGGCTGTCTCCGGACCCGCGTTACGGACCGATACCTTGACCAGGATGTCCTCCGGGCCGGCCTTGGCGTAGTCGGCGGTGATCTCCCAGTAACGCGCGCGTTCGAAGACCCCGGTGTCGAGAAGCTCGTATTCAGGCTCGTTGCGAGTACGGCCGGCGTTCTCGGCGATTAGCTGCTCGTAAGGAAACTCGGCCTGCGGGTACATGTAGCGCCAGCGCAGCCACGAGTGCGTTGGCGTCGAGTCGAGGTACCACCAGTACTCCTTGGCGTCCTCGCCGTGGTTGCCCTGGGGACCCGTGAGACCGAAGATCCGCTCTTTGAGAATGGGGTCCTGGCCGTTCCAGAACGAGAGCGCGAGGCAGAGTGTCTGTCGGTCGTCGCAGATGCCTGCCAGCCCGTCCTCGTTCCAGCGATAGGCGCGGCTGCGGGCGTGGTCGTGCGGAAAATAATCCCAGGCCGT
>DATCPU010000259.1:0-12184 GCA_036569925.1 Candidatus Dormiibacterota bacterium | reverse complement strand
GACTGCCCCCCGGACTGTGGCGCCTGGCACCTGGCCGACCTGGCTCTCGGTAGCCGTGCTCGTCGTGGCCACCCTGCTTTTGATCCCGGTCGTGGACATCCTGACCGGCACGGTTGGGGCGGTGACAAGTTTGCTGGGCTGGACGAACGTCTTCGTGGGCATCGTGGTTGTTGCGAACGCAGGGAACGTCGCTGAAGGCTACGCGGCGATCAGCTCAGCCATCCGGCGACGGGCCACGCCGGGTGGCGCGGGCGAAGACTCGGGACTGGACCTCGCCCTGGGTATCGCTTCCGCATCTTCGATTCAGATCGCAACTTTCATCCTGCCGCTGGTCGTCCTTTTGAGCCAGTTCTTCCACCCGATGAACCTCGTGTTCAGCTGGGTCGAGATCGCCATCCTCGGGCTGATGGTGCTGGTCTTCAACTACATCGCGCACGACGGCGAGAGCAACTGGCTGGAAGGCCTTCAGCTGGTTGCCCTGTATGCGATGGCAGCAATCGTTTTCTATGTTCTGCCAGCGACGGCCTTCGGCGGTTGAGTTGGGGCGATAACGCATATGTTCGTCGGCGGCAACTTCGCCCACCACCGTAACCAATCACCCTTCTCCACCAGTTGAAGGCTCTGATGTCTGACGACACCGCTGTGCCCATCGGACGGTTGTCCGCAGACAAGAGATGGCGTTGGGACGGCACCACGTGGCGACCCGCCACGGACGGCGTGGGGACCGCACCCGTGCCGGCTTGGATGAGCCTCAAGCTGCGCAGCGGGGCGACGTGGACCACAGTCGTCGCCGTGCTGGTGGTTGGACTGATCGCGGACCAGTTCCTCCGGGCGGGCACGGTAGGCATTGGCGCTTCACTCACCTTCGCGGCAGCCGCGGCGGCCCTGATATTTGCCGGTCGGATCATGCGGCTCGAGGCGCGATTGCTGGCGGCGGCGGCAGTCCTGTTCGGAACCTGGCTGAGCTTGCGTGCGAGCCCGTGGCTGCTGGTGCCAGACATTGGGGCAGCCATCGTGCTTCTCGGCGTCGCAGCATCGGTCGCTATGCGTGGATCAGTCCTCGACCTCGGCATCGCAGAAGGCCTCGCGCGGGGGTTCAGCACAGCGCTCCACGGAATCGCCGGGGCCGAGTTCATTGCGAGGCCGATCACTCGCTCAAGTTCGCGGATCTCGGCGCTGGCGCCTGTCATGCGGGGCCTGGTCATCGCCATACCCATCGCGGTGGTGCTGGCCGTGTTGCTGGCCTCCGCCGACCCGATCTTTGCGTCGTTCTTCAGCTTGAGCTTCGATTTCGGGCGTTTGGCGCTGGACGTTGTTTTTGTGCTGGTTGGATCGCTCGTCATGGCCGGCCTGCTCAGGCTGGCGGCGGCTGAGGCGATCGACCGGGTCGACGGTCCCACATGGCGTCTCGGCACCACCGAGGCGGTAGTTGTGCTTGCAGTCCTCAACAGCATCTTTGCGGCTTTTGCAATCGCCCAGGCGATAGCGGCAAGCGGCACAGGCGCCGACACGCTTCGTTCCGCCGGCATCACCTACGCCGACTATGCCCGCTCAGGGTTCTTTCAGCTCCTCTGGGTGGCGGGCATCGCCCTTGTGGTGCTGGTCCTGTTCAGCCGCGTGACCGGCTTCGCGCACCGCGCCGCGAGGATCACCTTCCTCGCATTGGCCGAAGGGGCGATCGCGCTGACTCTGTTGATAGTTCTTGTCGCTTCAGAGCGACTGACCCTTTACGAGGATGCGTACGGATTCACGATGCTCCGCCTGTACAGCCACGTCTTCGCCGGCTTGATCGCCGTGGTGTTCCTGTTGCTAGCCGCCGACCTCGCAGGATTTCTGCCCCGACGTCGCTGGTTCGTCGGCGCCAGCGCGATCTGTGGGCTGGCGCTTCTCGTGGGCTTGAACGTCGCGAATCCGGAGGCCATCGTGGTCGGACTGAATATCGATCGCGCCAACCAGACCCACACGATCGACGCCCAGTACTTCGCCGAGCTCTCCAGCGATGCGACGTCTGCGCTGCTCACTGCCCGGTCAAACCTCGATCCAGCCCTGTGGCCGGACGTCGAGGGGGTGGCGTGCTCCGGACCGCGGACCTACTCGCCGTACCCTGCCGCCTTCAACTGGGCGGATGCCGACGCGGCACGCGCTCGACACGAGGCTTGCCGACCCGCCGGCTGAGAAAAGAAGAGGCCGGCCCCACACGGAGCCGGCCTGTAATTGTTGAAGTCGTCGAGGCTGGGTTACTCGTCCTCGATCTGGTTGTACATCAGGCTGTCCTGGATCTCGTACAGAGCGTCCATCGCCTCCATCACCGAGCCGGGCTTCGCCTGCGCCAGGACGGTGACCTCGGGCGACTCCTCGATGACCTTGTTGATGGCCACCGAAAGCACCGGCGGCATCAGCCTCTGGTCCGCGAGGTTCAGCATCTCGAGCTCGTTCAAAAGCTTGTCGATGTAGTGCATCTTGTTGCGGCGCGCGTACTTGGCCCGCTGGACACGCCGTTCGCGTGCGGTCATGTGCTCGATGGCGCGGCTTGCCTGCTTGATCATCGTCATTTTTCTCTCTCCGAAGGCAATTTTACGGCCCCTAAATCTTTTGTCAAGATCCGTATGTAATAAATGGATCCCGGCTGTGCTAGCATCGCCGCCACCGACCGGATGAGCCAACCGATTGCCGGCCGTTCCACCCGTATGGAAGTCCTGGAGTTGCTCCGGCGTAAGGGCCACGCCAGCGCCGAAACGATCGCAGCCGAGCTATTAGTTACCCCAAATGCGATCCGCCAACACCTGACCAACCTGGAGCGGGACGGATTCGTAGTCAGCAGCCTTGAGAAGAGCCGGCGCGGCCGCCCCTCCCACCTTTTTTCGCTCACCGAAAGGGCCGATTCCGTGTTCCCCAAGCGCTACGGCCAGCTGGCCACCATGGTGCTCCAGGAAGTCCAGGAGATTGGGGGTCCGGAGGCCCTGGACGAGGTCTTCGAGCGCATGGCGACCCGGCACGCAGGGGCGATCTCGCGCCACCTCGAAGGGCTCGAGTTCGACGAGAAGCTGAAGCGGGTGGTGGCCTGGATCGGGCGGGCCGGCACCCTCGCGGAGCAGACTGAGACCTCCGAAGGGGTCAAGGTCACGATCCACAACTGCCCATTTCGCAATACGGCGCTCAAGTACCCGCAGGTCTGCACGATCACCCCGCACCTCATCTCCCAGCTGCTCGGTACCGCCGTCTCGCAGGCGGATTCGATCCACCGCCACGACCCCTATTGCTCATTTGTCGTTCAGCGCCCTACCGACGCTAAGTAGCCGGCAGGTCGCCGAGATCGACCGCCTGGCGCAGGAGCGGTTCGGCATCTCTGTCGAATGGTTGATGGAGGCGGCCGGCTGGCAGGTTGCGCGTTTCTGCGGAGGCCCAGCGGCAGTCGTTTGCGGTATCGGCAACAACGCCGGAGACGGGCTGGCGGCGGCCCGACACCTGCACCGTTGGGGCCGGCTCAGGTCGGTCAGCTGCGTGGACTCAGGCCGGCTCCGTGGAGCGGCCGCGCTGGAGAGAGACGCGCTGGGCAAGCTCGGGATCGAGGTTTCCAGCGAGCTCCGCCTTGATGGCGCCGAAGTCGTCGTCGATGCGCTGTTCGGAACCGGGCTGTCGCGTGCTCCCGAGGGCAAGTTCGCGGCCTGGATCGAAGCGATCAACGGATCCGGATCGCACGTCGTCGCGATCGATGTGCCGTCCGGCCTCGACGCCGACACCGGGGTCGCCTACGCTCCATGTGTGCGCGCGAATATGACGGTGACCCTCGGTCTGGCCAAGCCTGGTCTTTTGATGAGCGACGGTCCGGCCCTCGCCGGCGACGTATGGGTCGCCGACATCGGCGTCCCCCTCGAGGCTTACGGAGCGGTTGGCCTCGAGGTCCCACGTGATCTGTTCGCGAAAGGCGACACGATTCAGCTCGCGAGGTCGAGCGGGTGAGCGCGCAGGTCGTCTGGGATCGAGGCGTGTCGATCTCGGGCCACCGGCTCTGGCTCGATCCGCTCGTGGTCCGGACGTTTGCGTTCATCTCGCACGCGCATACCGACCACGCGCGGCGTCACAAGGAGGCGCTGCTGACTCCTCAGACGCTCGCCCTGATTCCCGAGGCCAGGCGACCCCGTGGCTGGCGCATGCTCGGGTATGACGAACCGATGCGCATCGGACCCGCCATGGTCAGTCTGCACTCCGCCGGACACATGCTCGGATCAGCGCAGCTGCTGTTCGAGCACCAGGGCACACGCGTCCTTTATACAGGCGACATCAAGCTGCGCCAACCGGGCGGCGTGAATCCGACGCACGTGCCCAAAGCTCATGTCCTCGTCATGGAGAGCACGTACGGCCGGCCCCACTTTCGTTTCGGCAATCCCGATGCGACGGTCGAGGCGATAGCGGGTTGGTGTCGCCTGGCGCTCGCCAGCCGCGTCACGCCGGTGCTGCTCTGCCATGCGCTGGGCAAGACGGAGGAGATCATGCTCGCGCTCTCCGGCTACGGCTTCAAGTTCGCGCTGGAGAAGCGGTGCGTCCCATGTGCCCAGGCTTATGCGATGGCAGGCCGGCCGCTTCCAGACTGGGTCGAGCTGGATGGCGAGGTCGAGCCCGGTCGAGTCGTGATCGCGCCGCCCGCGGGCAAGGATGAGGTGCGGCGGCTCGGTCGGTATCGAACAGCGCTCGTTTCGGGCTGGGCCAAGGACGCGGAGTTCTCGCGCATCTTCGGCGCTGACGCCACATTCGACCTCTCAGACCATTGCGACTTCGACGAGCTGCTCGAGGTCGTAGAGCGATCGGGCGCAGAGCAGGTCTACACGGTTCACGGCTACACGGAAGATTTCGCGCGGCACCTGCGCAAGCGAGGCATCAAAGCCTCAGCGCTGGAGGCGACTGAGCAGCTCGCTCTCGCCCTCTAGCGAAGAGCCCAGCCTGACCTCAAGTAGGCCGTGCGTAAATTCGCATCCGTGCCTGCAGCGTCGCTCAGCCTGTTCAGGAGCAAATCCACCCATGCGGTCAGGTGCACAGGCGGCACAAGCTCGAGTGCGTCCTTCTTGTTGATGAACGCCCGGCAGGTTCGGCCACGTGTCTCGATCGTGAGGTCGGTGATCTTTCCGCGGTTTCGTTTGACCTTGGCGATCGGGATCTTTTCAGCCAGGTAATCGAGCAGCTCGTCCGGGTCCTCGTCGACCTCGATCGGCGAGTGGCAGAAGACGCAGGCTCCATCTAGGGGCAGGGCTGGGGCCTGGCAGATCGTGCAGTTCAATCGGTGTAGCGCGTGATCGTTTGATCCTCGCGGCGCTTCTCCGCCTGGTACAGGGGGCAGTCCTCATAGTTGCGAACGCAGATTGGCGGGCTGTCGCTCAGCGCGTACTTTCGCTTCGACTTTCGATCGACGTGGCAGTCGAATCGATACACGCGGAGGACTGAGCGCCGCTCCTTCAAAAACTCCTCGAGGTAGGTACATCGACGCATGCGACTTACGATAGGCCACCCATGGGAGAAGGTGGCGGGATGCTGGACTTCGCGCGCGCCGCGGCCGCAGTCGCCTCCACATCCGCAACCTCGGAGAAAACGCGGACCCTGGCCGACTACTTCCGCACCCTGGAAGAGGACGACCTTAGGCGCGCTGCAGTCTTCATGAGCGGCCGTGCGTTCAGTCCTTCGCAGCGGCGAACTCTCGGCCTCGGGTGGCAGACCATGAGCAAAGTCGTGGAATCGCTCTCCGGCCGTAACGCCGACCAGCTGCAGGCGATATTTCGCAAACACTCCGACCTTGGCGACTGGGCCGGCGAGGCGCTCGAGGCCAGGACCAAACCACAGCCTGTCTCACTCGCAGAATTCGAACAGGCGCTTGAAGAAATCCGGACCGCGCGCGGCGCGAAGAAGGCGGCGCCGCTGGAGGCCCTGCTACGAACGCTTGACCCCGAGGCCGCGAGATTTGCCGTCAAGGTCATGTCAGGCGAGATGCGGATCGGGTTGAGCGAAGGACTGGTGGAGGCGGCGATCGCCGCGGCTTTCGAGCTGCCGGTGACGAAGGTCAAGAAGATCCACCTCATCACCGGTGACATCGGCGAAGCCGCCGTGCGATGCAAGCGTGGCGAGCTGGAGACATCGTCGGTCTCGCTATTTCAGCCGGTCCGCTTCATGCTCGCCAGCCCGGTCGAGACCGCGGGCGAAGCTTTCGAACGGATGGGCGCGGACAAGGTTTGGACCGAGGAGAAGTACGACGGCGTTCGCTGCCAGCTTCATCACGACGATGGTCGTGTGGAGCTCTTCTCTCGAGACCTGAAAGAGACCACCGGCGCGTTTCCAGAGCTGGCTGAGGCCGCCCCGAATCTCGGCCACGCGGTCCTCTTCGATGGCGAGGTGCTCGCGCATCGCGATGGCAAGGTCTTGCGCTTTTTTGAACTGCAGCATCGCCTGGGCCGGAAGAGGGTCACGGACGAGCTGCGTCGCGAAGTGCCTGTGGTGATGGTGATCTTCGACCTGTTGTACCTCGACCGGCGCTCCCTGCTCGACGAGCCGTTGGAGCTGCGGCGCCGGCTGCTGGAGGACCTCCGCGTCGAGCCGCCCTTTTTACTGGCGCGGCTCGAGGAGGCGACCAGCCCCGACGACCTCGACCGGATCTTTGGGGACACGCGCGAGCGCGGCCACGAAGGTTTGATGGCGAAAGACCCGTTGAGCCCTTACACGCCCGGCCGACGGGGCCTTGCCTGGCTGAAGCTGAAGCGCCCACTCGCGACGCTCGACGTGGTGGTGACCGCCGTCGAGTGGGGGCACGGAAAGCGAAAGGGCGTGCTTTCCGACTACACCTTTGCAGTGGTGGACACCCAGACGGGAAAGCTGGTCAACGTTGGTAAGGCGTACACCGGATTGACCGATGCGGAGATCGCGGAGATGACGCAACGGTTCAAAGCGATAAGCCTCGAGAATCTGGGCTGGGGCTACGCCGTGAAACCGGAGGTCGTGCTCGAGGTCGCATTCGATTCGATTCAGCACTCCAACCGGCATGCCAGCGGTTTCGCCCTCCGCTTCCCGCGAATAGCCCGTATCCGTGACGATAAGCCGGTCGCGGAGATCGACACATTGGAGCGGGTCGAAGAGCTTTATGAGAGGTACTTCGGCGCCCAGGGTGAAGCGGCCCTAAGCGAGGTTGCGGAGACGTGAAGCTCACTTTCATGGGCACTGCCGGGGCCCGGTTCATGGTCGCCAAGCAGCTTGCCGCGTCGGGCGGCCTATACATCGAGGACGGGAAGGCGCGCCTCGCGCTCGACCCCGGACCCGGCGCCATCGTCCAGTACGCGAAGCGGAAGGTTGACCTCACCAAGCTCGACGCCATCGTCGTCAGCCATCGCCACCTCGATCACTGCGGCGACGTGAACGTGATGGTCGAGGCAATGACCGAGGGTGGCTTCGCTCATCGTGGCCGTCTGTACTGCCCATCGGACGCCCTGGACGAGGACCCCGTGGTGCTGCAGTACCTGCGCCGCTTTCCGCAGGAGGTAGTAAGGCTCCAGCCCGAGACCACCTACAACGTCAACGGCATCGAGTTCACGACCACGCCGCGGCACCGGCACCAGGTCGAAACGTACGGTTTCCGCTTCGGCGACCGGCTCGGCTGGGTCACCGACTCCGCCTACTACGATGGCATCGCGGAGCAGCACAAAGCCGACGTGATGGTGATCCACACGGTGTTGATGCAATGTCGCGACGAGCTGCCACACCTCTGCCTCGACGACGCGGAGCGCATCATTCGCGACGCGAAGCCGAGGCTCGCAATCCTCACCCACTACGGCATGACGGTGTGGCGCGCGCATCCGTGGGAGCTGGCCGCGGGGCTGACCCAGAGGCTGGGCATCGAGGTGAAAGCCGCGCGCGATGGAATGAGCGTCGAGGTGTGAAAACTCCACGAACTCATAGGCGGCGCCGTGAGTACGCGGGGGCCCCTTGAGCTCCGAGCAGCGGTTCCTGCTGCTTCTGATCCTGGTCGGCGCCCTCGCGACAGTGCTGGGGCTGGTATCGAAGCGCGCTCGATTGGTTCCCTACCCTGTCGTGCTGGCCGCTGCAGGCGTGGTGATCGGATTGTTGCCAGGCGGCCAGCTCGGGCACGTCGGAGCCAATGTGATCCTGCTCGCGTTTGTGCCCGGACTGATTTTCGAGGCGGCGCTCACCCTCGACCTGCCTGAGCTCCGGCGCCGGGTGCTTTCAGTTGGTCTCCTCGCGACTGCAGGGGTTGCGTTGACAGTCGTGCTGATCGGAACGTTGACCCACTTGGTCCTCGGGCTCAGCTGGGCCAGCGGCATGCTGCTTGGCGCCATCCTGGCGGCCACGGATCCGATCGCGGTCGTCACGCTGATGCGCCAGATGAAAGCTCCATCCGGCCTGTCGGCAATCCTCGAGGGCGAGAGCCTCTTCAACGATGGCACCGGTGTCGCGGTTTTCACGGCGGTGCTGGCGACGATCCTGTCCGGCGCACCCTCCATTGGCGATGCCTCACTGCGGTTTGTGGAGATCACTGTTGGCGGCACGCTGATCGGCCTCGCGGTCGGCTTCCTGGGCCTGCTTCTGCTGCGATTTGCCGAGGACGCGCCATTGGAGATCCTGGCCACGCTCGTCATCGCGTACGGAAGTTATCTCGCCGCTGACGTCCTCCATGCCTCCGGCATCGTGGCGGTCGTGGTCGCCGGGATCGTGGTGGCTCGATACGGATCGGCGATCGGCCGGCTGCACGGGCCTCAGCTCCTGGGATTCTGGAGCCTGCTCGCATTCGTCCTCAACGCGATGCTCTTCATCCTGGTCGGGGCAGCGTTGCCCGCCTCGCAGCTCGTGCCCGTGCTCGGCTTCGTGGTGGTGGTGTTTCTGATCATGCTGGTGACCCGCGCGATCCCGGTCTACGGATTGCTTGCGGTGTCGGCGATCCGGCCGCCCCCGATACCCTGGGCGTGGCGCCATCTGACTTTTTGGGCTGGCCTTCGAGGCGCGCTCTCAGTGGCGCTAGCTCTGTCGGTGGCGAACATGGCGGGGGTGGACAGCCGCGTCCCGCTCATCGCATATGGCGTGGTCCTCTTGTCGCTCCTCATCCAGGGCGGATTGGTGGTGCCGGTCACTCGCGCCCTCCGAATCGAGAAAGCGGCTTGACCAGCCGGAGCGCAGCGGAGCGATGGAGATGGCGAGGCACCGTCGCCCTCACCGCAGTCGCCCTCGGCTTCGTCATCTACCCGCTCATCGAGGGTAGTAACGACGTGATCAACTCGGATTGGCCCGCGTTCGCCACCGGCGGCCGGCTCATTGTCGAAGACCCTGGCCACCTGTACGACATGGACACGCAGCGCCGAACCCAGCTCGAGGTTACCGACGGCAGGAGTTTGGTCACGCTCGGAATCAATGGCATCCTCCCTTTCCTGGCTCCCGCCTGGGCGGCCTTCCTGGCCGTTCCCTTCGACCTGCTCGGGACGAACGTGGGCGGCAGGTTGTGGATTCTCGCCGGGCTCGCGTGCCTGGCACTCGGCCTCTACTTTGCGGTGCGCCCGCGACCACCAACTGCAATCCTCCCGGCGTTTGCGTCGGTGCCCACTGCTCTCCTGCTGCTGAACGCTCAGCTCGACGGCTTCGTCGCGTTGGGAATCGGCGCCGCCTGGGCTCTGTGGACCCGTCCATTTCTCGCCGGGCTGTCGCTCGGCCTTACCCTGCTCAAGCCCCAGCTCGTCCTGCCTCTGGGCGCGGCCCTGTTGCTGACCAGGCACTGGCGCGTGCTCGCCGGCTGGGCGACCGCGGGCGTGGTTCTGCTGGCGGCGTCGGCTGCATTGAACCCGCGCTGGGTGCTCCAGTGGCTCCCCGCCATCGGCGGCACTGTGCAGCCGGGGGCCCGGGAGATCGACCTCGCCCACCTGGGCGTCCTGCTGCCGCGGGCGGACCAGGGACTGGGCGTCCTCGTCGTGTCGTTGGTGGCGCTGGTTGGGGTGCTGTGGCTAGCGCGCCGGAGCAGGGCTGACCTTCGAGCTGCGGGCGCAGTCGTCATTGCCGGCGGCGTCCTGGTCGCACCCCATGCCTTGCCCACCGACCTGGTGCTAGTGGCGGCGGCGCTGGCCCTGTGGGGCAAGGCTCAGTGGCAGGACTGGCTGGCGCTGTCCGTGGGCGCAGCGGTCGCTGCGGTGGTGCCCGCGCCCTGGCCCACCGCGGTGGGCGTGCTGGTGGTCGGCTGGCTGTGCCTGCGAGCGGCGGGGCTTATCGAGTGGCGGCGAGAACCGGCGCCGGCGTCTGCTGGATGAGGCCGTCGATCAGCCCGTAGGTGATCGCCTCTTCAGGGCTAAGGAAGTAATCGCGGTCGGTGTCGCGCTCGACTCGCTCGAGCGGCTGGCCGGTGTGCTTGACGATGAGGTCGTTGAGCACGACCTTGATCCGCAGGATCTCGCGCGCGTGGATGTCGAGGTCGCTGGCCTGGCCCTGCAGACCCTTGCCACCGATGAGCGGCTGGTGCATGTGGATCGTCGCGTTGGGCAGCGAGAATCGCCGGCCCTTGGCGCCGGCCATCAGGAGCACAGTCCCGAAGCTGGCCGTCCGGCCGATGCACACGGTCGAGATCGGCGAGCGGACGTACTGCATGGTGTCGTAAATGGCAAAGCCGGCAGTCACCGACCCGCCGGGTGAGTTGACGTAGATCTGGATCTCCTTCTCGGGGTCGTCGGCCGAGAGGTAGATCAGCTGTGCCACCACCAGGTTGGCCACGACATCATCGATCGGACGGCCGATCAGGATGATGCGGTCCTTGAGCAGGCGGGAGTAGATGTCGAAGCTGCGCTCGCGGTTGCCGCCCTCGTTCTCGGTGACAGTAGGGATGTAAGCCATCGGCATGAGCTTACGAGATATATTCGGCTGGTTGGTACGGTCGCCAGTCCTCACGCCGAAGGACTTCTTCACCGGACTTCGCAAGGCCTTGAAGGCGCGACTGCCAATGGAGCTCCAAGGTTATGAGACAAGCCGCGGGCACGGACGCCTGTTCAAACTTCACTACGGGCTTCCGGCGTTTCATTACGAGGCCTGGCACCACACAGGGGCGGGCCGTTTCGAGGTCGGCCTCCACTTCGAAGGCCCCGCCGACGCCAACCAACGGGCCTTCGATTACTTTCGCAGCCGCATGGTGGAGGTGAAATCTCGCCTGCCGCGCGCCGAGCTCGAGCCCTGGGATCGCGGCTGGTCGCGCTTGTATGAGACGCTGCCTGCGCCGCAGCTAGACGAGGCCGTGCTCGAGGACGCCGGCGATCGATTGTGCGCTTACATCACGACACTCGAACCACTGCTTGTCCAGTTCCTGGGGAGATAGATCGAATGGATCCACTCGAAGCGCGCAGCCTGATTCCGCTCGCTGCGCATTACATCCACATGAACCACGCCGGGGTCGCGCCGATGACGGAGCGCAGTCGGGCGGCAATCGAAAAGGTCGTCGACGGGGCTCTAAACCGGCCCTACCCCGCCGGCGCGGCTTTCGAGGAGGCCGACCGCGTGCGCGAGCTCGCAGCCCGGCTCATCAATGGTTCGCCCGACGGCATTGCGCTGACCCGCAGCACGGCGCACGGCATGTCGCTTGTGGCGCAGGGCCTGGATTGGAACCACGGAGACAACGTGGTGGGCGCCGAATGGGAGTACCCGGCAAATGTGTATCCGTGGATGGCCTTGGCAGACTATGGCGTCGAGTTTCGCCAGACCAAGCTGGTCGGTGGGCGGGTGCTGCCTGACGCCATCTTCTCTCTGGTCGACGAGCGCACACGTGTGGTCGCACTTTCGCACGTCGAGTTCTGGAATGGCTATCGCGTGGACATCGACGCGATCGGAGCCGAGTGCCGGCGGCGAGGGATTGTGTTCGCGGTCGACATCATGCAGAGCGTGGGTGCGCTCCGGATCGATGTCAGCCGGATGCCTGTTGACTTCTGCGCGGCCGGCGCGGGGAAGTGGCTGCTCGGGCCCCCTGGCATCGGCTTTTGTTATTTCACATCGGAGCTGATGGAGAGTGTGCGACCTCGAGTGGTTGGCGCCGACTCCGTGGTTGGGCTCGACCAATATTTCGAACCGAAGCTCGAGTTCGCGCCCACGGCGCGCCGGTACGAGGAGTCTGTGATCTCGATGTTGGACACCGCGGCCCTTGGGTCCGCGCTCGACCTGCTGCTCGAGGTCGGCACCG
>DATCPU010000258.1:0-2484 GCA_036569925.1 Candidatus Dormiibacterota bacterium | reverse complement strand
GGCCTGGCCTTGCGGTCCAGGTAGCGATAGCGATAGCGCCGCCAACGAGCGGAGTAGCGGGCGTGGAACCCGTCCGGTGCCACCTCGGCGGTCACCACCGCGACGTCTCCCGGGAGCCTGGCGTTGAGGGCGGCCACCAACCGAATCAGCGTGATGCGCCCGTCCATCTCGAAGCTGACCACCTGGCCCTCAGCGTGCGCGCCGGCATCGGTGCGCCCCGCTGCGAAGACCTTGTGCTCGACGCCCGTGAGCTCACGCAGCGCCCGCTTCAGCTCGGCCTCGACGGTTCGGCCGTGCGCCTGTTGCTGCCAACCGGCGAAGCCGCTGCCGTCGTACTCCAGCACGACTTTGATATTCACTTGTTAACTTCTACGTACTCACGGTCTGCGGAAACTTGACCGTCCCCCGGGCTTCGCCCGGTACTTCCCCAGCGAGTGGGGAAGCCGCCTCAATCAACTAATTCGATCACCACCATCGGGGCTGAATCCCCTAAGCGGGGACCCTTTCGGATGATTCGCGTGTAGCCGCCCGGCCTTTCGGACAGACGCGGCACGAGGTTTGAGAAAAGGCGCTCGACGACCTCCGGCTTGGAAACCTCTTCGCTCACCTTGCGGCGCGCGGTCAGGTCCTGGGCCTTGGCCGTGGTGATCAAGCGCTCCACCCATCGGCGCAGCTCCTTGGCCTTGGCCTCAGTCGTCGTGATCCGTCCGCTTTCGAGCAGCGACGTGCACAGGTTGCGCATCAGCGCCTTGCGCGCATCGGTGTCTCGGTTGAAGCGGCGGCCGCTCTTTTGGTGTCGCATGGCTAGCCGCGGAGGACGGTGCCCATCTCCTCAGGCTTGATGAAGTTCTTCTCGACGAGCTTCTCCTTGATCTCATCCAGAGACTTCCGGCCGAAGTTGCGGAGCGACAGCAGCTCCTCCTCTCTCTTCTGGAGCAGCTGGCCGACCGTCTGAATCTCGTTGGCCTTGAGGCAGTTGAATGCGCGCACCGACAGGTCGAGCTCCTCGATGGGCGTGTCCATGAGTCGGTTCTGGCCGCCGGCGGCGCCTCTGTCCTTGGCCTCCTTCTCCTTGATCGAAGCGTCGAACCTTACGAACAGAGCCAGGTGCTGTGTGAACAGCGATGCCGCGTGGCTGACCGCCTCTTCGGGCGACATCGTGCCGTCGGTCCAGACCTCAATCAGCAACCGGTCGTAATCGGTCGACTGACCCACACGAGTCTTCTCGACCGTGAAGTTGGCCTTCTCGACTGGCGAGAAGATCGCGTCGATGGGGATGACCCCGATCGGCTGACCCTCGCGCTTGTTACGGTCGGCCGGCACATAGCCCTTGCCGCGCTCGACGTTGAGCTCCATGCGGAGGTGGCCCTTGGCAGCCAGCGTGCAGATGTACAGGTCGGGGTTGACGATGTCCACGTCCGAGTTCGCCTGGATGTTCGAGGCGTGAACCTCGGCGGGACCCTTGACGTCAAGCAGCAGGGTCACGGGATCCTCGGTGTGACTCTTGAGGCAGAGCTTCTTGAGGTTGAGAATGACTTCGGTCACGTCCTCTTTTACGTGCGGGATGGCGGTGAACTCGTGCGCTACGCCATCGATCTGGATCGAGGTCACCGCGGCGCCCCACAGAGACGAGAGCAGCACGCGGCGAAGCGTGTTGCCAAGCGTCGTCCCGAACCCAGGGTCAAGCGGCTCGATGTCGAACTTCCCGTAGTTCGCGCTCGTCTCGAGCTTGCGAACCTGCGGGGTAACTGTCATCTGAGTGTCAATAGCCAATTAAGAACTCCCTTTACCGTGAATAGAACTCGACGATCAACTGCTCTTCCACGCCCGACTCCATCTCATGGCGTTCCGGCCGGGCGAGAATCTTTCCGGACTTGTCATCCACGCTGAAGGACAGCCACCCGGGCACCGGGCGCACCTTGGAAGCTTCGAGCGCCAGGTCGGTGACGCCATTCGCAGGTTTGACTTTGAGCACGTCGCCTGGCTTCAGCTGGTACGACGGCACGTTCACCGTCTTGCCATTCACCTCGAAGTGGCGGTGCGAGACCAGCTGCCGCGCCTGTTTCCGCGAGGCGCCGAGACCGAGTCGATAGATGACGTTGTCAAGCCGAAGCTCGAGGTGGCGGAGCAGGTTGATGCCGGTGACACCCGGCTCGCGCTCCGCGAGCTCGAAGTAGTTGCGGAACTGCTTCTCCAGCAGGCCGTACGTGCGTCGAGCCTTCTGCTTCGCGCGGAGCTGGAGGCCGTAATCCGACGTCTTGCGCTTGCGGGCCTGGCCGTGCATGCCAGGCGCAAAAGCGCGGCGCTCGATGGCGCACTTCGGCGTGTAGCAGCGCTCGCCCTTGAGATAGAGCTTGGCGCCTTCGCGGCGGCAGAAGCGGCAGACGGGGCCTCTGTAGTTGGCCACTAAACACGCCTCCGCTTCGGTGGTCGGCAGCCGTTGTGCGGGATCGGTGTGACGTCGGTGATTGCGCTGACCTCCAA
>DATCPU010000257.1:0-2400 GCA_036569925.1 Candidatus Dormiibacterota bacterium | reverse complement strand
GGATGAAGAGGGTGAAGATGCCTGTCGACGGCGAGATATACGAGAAAGCGACTGCGAAGCTGGAATAGACCCCCAGCACCCGTCTGAGCTCTTGCTTGTAGCCGAACCGCGCCAGGTCCTGCTCGTCGGCGTGGTGGGCTGTATCGGTGACGCTCAACTGCTCCCCTCCTTGCGTGCGACCGGTCTTGAATTGCCGCGGACGCTATCACTCGGTTTCGAGCCCGTCAACGGTCGCGCATGGCGCAACAAAAAAGGGCCGGCGCGAGGCCGGCCCTTGCTTGAGAACGCTGATTACATCTGAACGATTGGGCGGACTTCCATGGCGCCAACGTGGGCGACAGGGCACTTGGCCGCGTATTCGACGGCCTCGTCGAGGTCTTTGGCTTCGATCACGTAGAAGCCGACCAGCTGGTCGCCGCCGTGCACGAAGGGTCCCGCCGTCGCCTGGGTCGACCCGTTGCGGACGCGGACGGTCTTGGAGGTTTTAGACGGCTGCACGGGGTCGCCGGCCTTGAACATGCCCTTGCCGTCGATCTCCTCGAAGTATTTGTTGAACGCGTTGTTCTGGGCATCGAACTGTGCGCTCCCGGGCGCGGGCATCTTCGACTCGTCGGCATAGAGAAGGTAGAGGTATTTCACGATGACTCCTTTTCGCAAAGCCACCTCGCGGTGGCGTGATTCAGTTTCGGAGCGCTAGACGGGCTTCGCCTGCGCGAGCACCTGCTCTCGGGTCACACCCTCCATGTGGTGAACCTCCGAGGCGTGCTGCTTCACCCCGGCGACGAGCTTGTCCTCGTCGTCGGTTTCCAGCACCCAACCGCACTCACACTCGACTCGCTTCTTCATGGCGTCTCCTTGTTCGAACGGGCCCGACGCTTAGCATCTTGGCCGGAGGGCTTTGGGGAATCTTTGGAGGCTGATTGTTAAGGATCTACCTTACGGGCGAGGTGCAGGCGGAGCGCGATGGACGCCTCCTGCGCGAGTCGAAGCTGGGCGGGCCACAGGGCCGGTTCGTGCTCGCGTACCTCGTGAGCGAGAGGAAGCGCGCGGTCACCCAGGGCGAGCTGGCCGAGGCGCTCTGGCCGGAATCGCTGCCGCCATCGTGGACCGTGGCGCTCAGCGCGATCATCAGCCGGTTGCGATCGCGCCTGGCGACGCTGGGCCTGGTTCGCTCGCACATCATCGGCAACGCCTTCGGCTGCTATCAGTTCTCGGCGCCCGCCGACACGTGGATCGACCTCGAAGCCGCGCTGGCGGGAGTCGATGCGGCGGAAGGCTTCATCGCGACCGGCAACCCACAGGCTGCCTATGGGCCGTCGCTGATTGCAACGACGATTCTTCGCCGGCCGTTTCTCGCCGGAGACTATGGGGCCTGGGCCGAAGCAAAGCGCGTGGCTCTCGCGGGCGTTTTGGTCAGGGCTCTCGACACCAGGGTGGAGGCACTGGCGGCAAATGGCGAGGTGGAGCTGGCGTTGACGCACGCGCGGCAGGCGGTCGGGATGGAGCCCTATCGCGAGTCGGGCTATCGGCGCCTCATGCGCATGCAGGTCCGGAGCGGCGACCGCGGGGAGGCGATCCGCACATATAAGGAATGCAGGCGGTTGCTAGAGGCCGAGCTCGGGGTCGGACCGTCGGAAGAAACCGAGGCCCTTTATCGAGAGATCGCCGGGCTGGCGGTGTAACAAAGCTGGCGGTTCGCGCGTACAACCGATTACGGACATCTTGATCGGGGACCCGCTGGCGGAGGATCGGCTCCGGCGCGCAAGGGCCGGCGATGCCTTTGCGTTCGGAGAGCTGCTCGCGCCCGTCCTCGATTCAGGCTTCCGACTTGCCATGACGATGCTCAAGGACCGGAATGCAGCGGAGGACGCCGTCCAGGAGGCGGCGTTGAAGAGCTGGCGCAAGCTGGACCGGTTCCGGTACGGCGCCGACCTCAGGCCATGGTTCCTGGCGATCGTCGCCAACGAGTGCCGCACGGCGCGTCGCTCGCGGTGGTGGCAGGTGATACGCACGGAACAGGTCGAGCCCCCCGAGCCGGCCACGCTGTCGGAGGGTGGTTGGGCGAACAGCATCGATTTGAACACTGCCCTGGACCGGCTGCCGAAGCATCACCTGCTGACCTTGACCCTCTACTACCACCTCGACCTGCCGATTGAGGAGGTTGCCCGCGTGCTCGGCTGTTCCACAGGCGCCGCGCGCCAACGCATTCATCGAGCCCTCGCCGCATTGCGGCCCGGAATGGTTTTGGAGGGTGGTCGATGACACCGGAAGAGCGGGAGCTGAGGCGGGCGTTGGAGTCGCGGAGTGCGGAGGTGACGCCTGAGTTTCGCTCGAGGCTGTCGTCGGCGCTTGCGGAGGGCAGGCCGGCGTCCAACTTCCTGCCGGCGCTCGCGGCGGTGG
>DATCPU010000256.1:0-12988 GCA_036569925.1 Candidatus Dormiibacterota bacterium | reverse complement strand
AGCCCGGAGGTCGTCCCCACGGTGCTTGGACCGCAGGCGCCGGCCGCCAGCGCAACGGCGACACCCGCCGCGGCGAGCCATTTGGAATTCATTACGCAAGAGTATTGCACAACCTATTTGCGCAATGCCATTGCACTTGGTAAAGTGGGGACGTGGCACCCCCAAGCCCGGTCAGGAACCAGGTCCGGCTCCTCTTCTCCACCCCGGGCCGCCACGTCTGGTCCATCGACGAGCTCCAGCAGGTGGTGAGCGCTTCGCTTGGAGGGGCTGACTACTCGAGCGTCTTCCGCGCCGTGGCAGGCATGGAGCGAGAGGGCATGGTCGACAGGATCGACCTGGGCGATGGCAAAGCCCATTTCGAGCTTCGCGAGGAGCACCACGAGCACATCAGGTGCGATTCGTGCGGTCGCGTCGTCGGAGTGCCAGGCTGCATCCTCGAGAACGCGACCTTAGCGGTCGAGAGCGATACCGGTTTCACGATCACAAGCCACCAGGTGCTGTTTACCGGCATCTGTGCAGACTGCGTAGGCGCCGCGAGAAGCTGACCACCAGGGCCACATGGCCCCCTTTGGAGTGACCCCGGGCCGGAGGAATCCGCTGCGCCCGTCCATAAACTGGATCCATGGGTACGGTGGCCAGAGTCCGTCACAGAGGTCAACGCGCCGGTTGGTTGAGAGCCGCCGTGCTCGGGGCTAACGATGGGATCGTATCGGTCGCAAGCGTTGCTATAGGCGTGATCGCTGCGGGGGCCTCGACGAGCTTCGTCCTCACCGCTTCGATCGCCGCACTGGTTGCCGGAGCCATGGCGATGGCCGCTGGCGAATACGTGTCGGTCAGCTCGCAAAGAGACGTCGAGCGGGCCGACCTTAACCAGGAGCGCGCAGAGCTGAAGTCGCAGCCCGAAAGCGAAAAGCAAGAGCTGGCCGCAATCTATGTCAAACGGGGCCTGCCTCTCGAATTGGCCGACAAGGTTGCCGAAGCACTCACGGCCTCCGATGCGCTCGGCGCGCATGCACGTGACGAGCTCGGTATGGCTGCCATCCCGGCTCGTCCAATCCAGGCGGCGCTCTACTCGGCGCTGAGCTTCACGGCCGGAGCTGTGTTGCCGGTAGTCGCTTTCCTTCTGGTCCCGACGGGAGATCGGACCACAGCGGTGGTAGCGAGCGCCCTGCTTGCTTTGGTGGTACTTGGGATCGCCGGAGCGCGCGCAGGAGGCGCGCCGATACTTCGAGCCGCCTTAAGAGTTTGCGTTGGAGGCGGACTGGCCATGGCGGTCACGGCTGTGGTCGGTCACTTTGTTGCCGGGATAGGTGCATAACACAATGCTTCCGGGGTAGTGCTCCTTCCGAGCGCCAAGGTTGGCGCTCCAGCCACAATTCGTTTCAAGCCGGCATAGCTCAATTGGCAGAGCAGCTGTTTTGTAAACAGCAGGTTACGGGTTCGATTCCTGTTGCCGGCTCCGCCTCTCGTATTTGAACTGACGAGGGGGGCCCTCAAAGAGGCCACAAACTCCGAGTCAGCGTTGAGGTCGGCCAGTCGAAGCCTCCGCGGCTTGCCTTCTTCGCTTGCGCACCCGTTTTTTCGGCCTCAACCTGAACCCGAGCGCCACCAGGCCGCCGGCGGGAACGTAGGCCAACAGCCAAAGTTTGTTATGGGGGCTCAAGACTTCTGCGACGACGACGAACGCTGCGGCCCCGAAGGCAAGGGCATAAGCCCAAGCTCGCCGGCGTCTTTCCGTACGGGTCACGTGCTCGCCGCGACTGATCTGGGCCCAGAACTTCGCGGCGGTGTAGGTCCAGCCCACGACTGCGACCAAAACGACCCCTAGCGAGGTGAAGAGGCTGGTCTCAGCAAAACCTGTGAGCCATGGCGCCCCGACCTGAAACTGGAGCGCGGACGCCAGCGCGATGGCAGCCCCCACGGCAACAATGAGAATGATCGACCAGCGATCGAACCACACCAGCGACGGCACCGCCTCGTCCGCCGGCGCAGGTACCTTCATATTCGGGGCTGGTTCGGCCAGTTCCTCCGTCACGGGTGCGATTCCTGTGCCGGCTCCAACGTCTTTCTCGATGTGTGCCTAGCTGGAGTCCCGCAATCGATCGCCTCTGAACGGCCACTGTTGGTTGTGCCGCAGCTCAATCAACACCTGTGCGGCCAGGGAGCCCATTGTGATGAGCCAAACCGGGAACGAGATGAAAATGCCCCACCAATGCCCGACCCAAAACATCGGGACTATGTGCGCAAAGGTAAGGGCACCGAACAGTGCCCACACCGCCCACGACGTACCAGCGACTGCCCAGGTCGCGCCCAGGAACCTGACTTCGCCGACGGTCCAGGCGATCCGCCGACGATTGAAAATTCTGAAGACGCGGCCGGACGCCGCTTGAGCGAGGCCGAGCGCTGCCAGCGCGCCAGATGTGAACGCGATCACCCACGTCACGACAATCGTGAAGGCATCCATCTCAACAAATTAGCCCTCGATCGAGCGTGCCGTCAAGGGCACGCCTCGGCATCTCGTAGCCCAGGCGCGCGACAATCTTCTTTGGGTGCGGTCAGCGCGGATTCAGGAGGGTACGTGTGAACGCTCAGGAAAGGAAAGCCTTGATCCAGCAGTATCGAGATGGGCACAGCGCGGTAGTTGCGGCGCTTCGCGGTTTGAATGACGAAGATCTCGATCGATCGGCGAGCGACGAGTGGACTCCACGCATGATCGCGCACCATCTCGCCGACAGCGAGATGACCTCCGCCATCAGGCTCAGGCGGCTGATCGCCGAGGACCACCCGGTGATCGACGGCTACGACGAGGTCGAGTTCGCCAAGAGGCTCACCTCCGACCGCCCGATCGAGCCTTCACTAGAAGCTATGCACTGGGCCCGCGAATCAACTGCCCAGATCCTCGAGCGGCTGACTGATGACGATTGGCAGCGCACGGGCACACACAGTGAGAGCGGTCCTTACTCGGTTGAGCGCTGGCTCACGGTCTACGCCAACCACGGTCACGACCACGCCAAGCAAATCGAACGCTCCCGGGGACGTGCGTGATGGCCGGTATTCAGGCTCTGAGAGACGCCGCCCTCGCGAGAGCCAAGGCATCGCGGGACGCCGACCTTGCAGACCTCGTCGAAGAGCTTCGCATCCCCTCGGTCAGCACTTTGCCCGAGCGCCGCGGCGACTGCCTCCGCAACGCCGAGTGGCTGCGCGATCGGATGGTGGCGCTGGGTATGAAGGTCGAGATCATCGACGTGATCAAAGACGGCAATCCGGTCGTGGTTGCGGATTGGAACGGCGCGCCGGGCAAGCCCCACCTCACGATCTACGGCCACTACGACGTGCAGCCCCCAGACCCGCTCGACGAATGGAAGTCGCCGCCATTCGAGCCTGAGGTTCGCAACGGCCACCTCTACGCACGAGGCTGCGCCGACAACAAGGGCAACCACATGGCCACGCTGAAGGCCGTCGAGCACCTCTTCGCGGCCGGCGGGCCGCCTGTCAACCTCCGCTTCTTGCTCGAAGGCGAAGAGGAGATCAGCGGCGAGTCTCTTGCGCGATATCTGCGGGCCAATGGCCCGAAGCTCAAGACAGACTCAGTGCTGATTTGGGACGGCGGCTTCGATGAAGCTGACAACCCGACCCTGGCGACCGCGTTGCGCGGCATTCTATATGTCGAGCTTCACGCGACCGGCGCTGCGGTCGATCTGCATTCCGGCATGTATGGAGGCCTCGCGCCCAACCCCATCAACACTCTGGGCGGCGTGCTCGGTGCGCTCAAGGATCGCCATGGGCACATCACGATTCCGGGCTTTTACGACGATGTGCGTAAGCCGTCTGACGAGGAGCTGGCCGACTGGAAGAAGAAGGACGAGCACTACGCCCGAATGATTCAGAAGATGTCTGGAGCGCGCGCACTCGAAGGTGAGCCCGGGTTTCTTGCGCTCGAGCGCACCGGCAGCCGCCCGACGCTCGACGCCAATGGAATCCTTGGCGGATTCACGGGTGTGGGCGAAAAGACGGTGATCCCCGCGCGGGCGATGGCCAAGGTGAGCATGCGGTTGGTTCCAGACCAGGACTGGAAGGCAATCCTCGCCTCGCTGGAGAAGTACGTCAACACACTTACGACCCCGGGGGTGGACATCAAGGTGCAGCTGCTCGGCTCAGCCCCTCCCGTGTTGTGCGACGTCAATCACACTGCAGCCAACGCCTTGCGATCCGCCTATCACGAGGCCTTCGGCAAGGAAACCGCACTGGTCCGAGTCGGCGGCTCAATCCCGGTGTCGGTGGATTTCCAGGAGTCGGTCGGCGCCCCACTGATGATCAGCGGTATCCCCCAGGCCGATGACGCGGTCCACTCGCCAAACGAGCACCTGGCGATCGACCACTACCACACAGGCATCGAGGCGGTCATCCGGTTCATCTGCAAGCTGGGCGAATGAGGGCCGCTAGGTTGCGTTGCCGTTCAGCTTGAGGGTCTCTACGCGCTCGGTCCAATAACCGAGGCGCTGGCGGAACCTCTCTGCTTGCGCGACGACCACTGGTACGTTCGTGAGCTCGACCTCGCGGCGGGCGGTATCCGATTGGGTCAGCATCAGCTCGTGGATGCGCGCCAGCACCTTCTCCTCCATCGAGAGGATCTCGGTGTAGACCTGGCTCCAGTACTCGGCCTGGTGGAGGGTGGCATCTTCAGGCACCCCTTCGCCATCCATGCGCTTCGTCCAGTCGCCACCACGCTCTGCCGCATCCACATCTGGTCGGTCCCGTTTGTTCAGACTCTTAGCCATACTCGTCAGTTGTACGGGGCCCGGCGTAAGAAGTTCAGCAATAAACGGCCTCCTTGCCAGCATCGAATTTGTTCCGCGTCCGGTTGCGCATAGAACAATCCCTCATTAGAATCCACCCCAATGACGGTGCCTAGCAGGGCGCGAGCGGCGCGCCCGCTCGAGGGTGAGGACCTCAAAACCACCCACTGGGAGGATGCCCGTCACTGGATGAGCATCTACGCCGACCTACTCGAGTTCAAGCGAGGGCTGCTCGATCGAGTGGAGCGGGATGTGGCGAACCTCAGGCCCGATGCCAAGAAGGCTGCGTTGGTGGACCTGCGGATAATCGACGACCAGATGGTTGGCTACCAGAAGCGCCTTGACCTATGGTACAAGCGCATTTGGGACCTGCAAGGGTTGTGGCTCGACCCGACGGGCCGGATGATCCGGCACAAAGGCAATGACGTCTCACTGACCAAGCGCGAGTTTCAACTGCTGCAGTTCCTGCTGAACCACCCCCACCGCTACTTCACCACCACTCAGATCCTCGGGCAGGCCTGGGCCGATCCGGCGCTCTTTCCCGAGGAGGTGCGCAACTACATCAGGCGGCTGCGAAAGATCCTTGCCGACCTTGGGATACCCGTCGACATCGTCAACAAGCCAGGGCGCGGCTATTCGCTGATCTTTCGCCCCTGATCTAGAAAAAGCACAGGGCCGGGCACGCGCCCGGCCCTGCGGTTGAACTGGTGCTTATAAGCCGTGTACGGCGGCGATCAGGTCCGGAACGAGGTTTGCGGCATTGGGCGTGCCGAGTCCGGTCACGGGATCCCAACCTGTGGTTGCCGCGTAGTTGATGTCCTGTGGGCTCTGGAAATTGTCGTTGTTGCCGGTGGTCACATCGAAGAAGTCGTTGGCGTATCGGGACGGATTGCTCCCGATCTTATAAAGAGCGTCGTTAAGGAAACCTAGCGGAGCACCGTTGACCTGGTCGGCGATCGCGGCGACTGCCGCGAACGTGGGCGAGCTGACGCTGGTGCCGCCGACGACGAACCAGCTGCCACCGTCATAGACGAGGACCCCGGTCCGAGAGCTGGCCTCCATTCCAACATCCGGCACACCGCGCATGTTGTTGGTGTTGGCTCCGGTGTTGCTGCCTGGAGGCAGTGTGTTCTGGTAGGCCGGCTTGGCGAAGACGTGGCTGAAACCGCCGCCTGCCGCCACCCAGCCAACTTCGGTGACGCCCGGGTTTGACTGGCAGTTGACGGGTGGGGAAATGCTGTCAGCGACCCGGGAACCAGTGATTGCGTTGGCGCACAGGTACGTGCCGCCAACCGAGGTTACCAGTGGGTCCGAACCCGGCCAGCCGACGTTGGGAAACGGAATGAGCGGCTGGGCATTGGCTGAGCCGACGGGGGTCTTGTAGACGTTGGAGTTGCCGAAGTCGCCTGAGGAGGCAAAGACGCTCACGTTGTGCAATTTCGCGGACTTGAACGCGCCACGAAGGTTCTCGAGCGACGCGGTGCCGTTGAAGGTCTCCTCGGAGGCGCCGAAGCTCTGACTGATCACCTGCGCCAGGTGGTGGTCGATCACATACTGCTCGGCGTTCATCATCTGCGGGAGTCCCGGAACACCGAGCGTCTCGGCAGTCGGGACGGTCACGAGCAGAACGTTCGCCCTGGGGGCGACGGCGTGGACCCACTCGACGTCGAGCGAGACCTCGACCTGCCATGCCGATCGGTCCTGCTGGTGCCCGTTCCCGGTGGGCTTGGCGTTGGTGCAGGCCTGGACGCAAAGGATGCTGAACGTCGGGTCGCCCGCTGCGCACGTGTGGTTGGCCTCACCGCACATGTGCTGAAGCCCGAACTGCGTATTGAAGTTGTTGAGGTCGGCCTTGATCGTCTGGCTCCCGAAGGAGTCCACGACGGCGACCGTCACGCCCTGACCCTCGTTGTGTCCGGCGTACAGAGCCGGCAGGTTGTAGGCGTTCTGGAAGGGACCCGGCGCCCAGCAGCGCCGACCGATCGCGTTGCAATCAGCCTGGGCGGGCGGTGTCAGCGCCGTTTTCACCAGCTGAAAGTCCGTTATCAAAGGCCGCGGTATGGCCCCCAACGCGGCCGGCGCCGGCGCCAACGAGGTGCCGAAAGCCAGCGCGGTGGTGGCACCAATCGCCGCCCACCGACGAACTGAACTAAACAACTTCATACCACTACCCCCATGACCCGAACCTGGCGTCCAGCTGGCGCTGGAGTGACCTCGATTGTCGGACCGGCTGGGTCGGAATGTCAACCGACCACCGTCTTGCCCCCAACCTGGCGTCTCGATAGGTTCTCCATTCAGCAGGTCCTCCAATGGACCATCGGCTGCGCCGTGGGCCGAAGGCGATGCCTACCTCTCGTACCAGCCCTCCAGGAAGGCCCGTCCCAGGGTGCCCTTGAACAAGTTGAACATCAGCCAGGCGGGCGTCGCTTCCCTGTCAATCTCGATTGTCTCCGCCTCAAGGGCGAGGGCCGCGAAGATGTAGCGGTGCCTCCCATGACCTGGGGGCGGCCCGGCACCGCAATAACGCGCCATCCTGGCGTCGTTCTTGAGTTGAAAGGCCCCCGGCGGGAGCTTTGAGCCGGACTCGTCGCCGGCGCCGGCAGGCAAATCGGTGACATTGGCCGGAACATTCACGACGACCCAGTGCCAGAAGCCTGTGACCGTCGGGGCTTCGGGATCGCACATGGTGACCACGAAGCTCTTCGTCTCCGAGGGGAAGCCGCTCCAGGAGAGTTGCGGCGAGACGTCTTGGCCGCCGGCGCCGAATATGCCGCTGACCTGAGGCATTGCCAGCTTCTCACCTTCCCGCAGGTCGGTGCTGGTCAATGAGAAGGAGGCCGCCGGAGGAAGGTTGTCGTAAGGGTTCCAACTCATTTGGACTTCTCCGATCTTGATGCGGAGGTGATCGCCACCTTTGCGCCAGTCTACAGCCGCCTGGGTGAGACCCGAGAGCCGCGCATCCACAGGTCCCGACAAACCTGCAGGAGCGGCAGAACCAGCGTGCGATGTCCGTGCAGAGACTTCCATCGCACGGTTGGAAGCGGAAGGGTGGCGGAGAGGGAGAGATTTGAACTCTCGATGGGCCAGTGACCCATAACGGTTTTCGAGACCGTCGCCTTCAACCGGACTCGGCCACCTCTCCAGTCAGCGCCGCCGGGTCCGGCGGTTATGGCGGTCCCGACCGGATTCGAACCGGCGTTCTCGGCCTTGACAGGGCCGCGTGTTTGGCCAGGCTACACCACGGGACCGACGGCGGCTAAGTCTACCAGCGGGTGGGTCGCGACCCGCTCAAAACCGAGTTCGCCGGACCATCGGCTGGGGACTTGGGAACCTCACACCTATAATTCGTTGGCGGTGAGCGACACCCAGCGGATCGGAGGTGGTTCGCCCGACGATCTGAGGAAACGTTTTCAGATCCTCGAGCGTGTGGCGATCTTCTTCACGCTGCCCGACAACATCCTCCACGCCCTGGCCCGCCGCCTTGCCCCGGCTTCGGCCACAAAGGGGTCGGTGATCGTCCACCAGGGAGATCCCGGCGACACGATGTTCGTCGTCGAGTCAGGCCGCTGCGAGGTGTTCGTCGAGGAATCTCCAGGCCACACGATCACGATCGCGCTCATGGGGCCTGATGACTTCTTCGGCGAGATGGCCCTGATCTCCGAGGAGACGCGCACAGCCAGCGTGCGCGCACTGGAAGATTGCCAGCTGCTGACACTGGACCGCAAGACGCTTTACGAGACGCTGCCGGCTGACTCTGACGCAATCATCGAGCTCACCAAGCTGGTCGAGCAGCGCAAGGACACGCTGCCGAACCTCATCGCGCGGGCCCGGATGGTCGCCCCAGAGCAAGCCGCCTCGACCGTGGCCGTGTACTCGCCGAAAGGTGGCTCGGGCCGCACGACCGTCGCCGTCAACCTAGCCGCCGCGCTCGGCAAGCGGTTCCCCGGCGAGGTGCTGCTGGTCGACCTCGCCCTTCCTTATAACCATGCCGCGCTCATCTCCTATCTGACGCCGACAGGTTGTCTGGCTGCGGCGAGCCAGGTGCCGCCCTCCAACTTCGAAGAGGCGGTGCTGGGCGCCATTCTTCACCACCCCGGCGGGATGATGCTCCTGCCCGGCGTGCTTCGGGCCGAGCAAGCGGACCTCATCACGGTCGACCTTGTCAACCGCGCCATGGGCATCCTGGTCAACGCCTTCCGATACATCGTGTTTGACCTCGGCGTTGCTTTCACCGACATCGTGATCAGCGTCCTCGACCACTCGCAGCGGGTCCTTGTTCTGGTGACTCCGGAGCTCTCGTCCCTTAAGGACGTGGGCGAGCTTCTGAACATCTTCACCAACGTTCTGAACATCGTTCCCGGCCGGGTGATCCTCGCCCTCAACAACAAGGTGCCGAAGTCGGTCGTGAGCAAGGAGGACGTCGTCAGGACCCTCAAGCAGGAGCTTGCCGTGGAGATCGACTTCGACGGGACGAAGCCGGATGAGGCGGCGGTCAAGGGGGAGATCCTGGTGCTGACCGATCCTAAGAGCGCGATCTCCAGGGGCGCGGAGCAGCTGGCCCAGCTCATCTCCGGTCAGACGGCGGCGGAGTCAAAGGGCGCCAAGCGAGGGTTCAAGCTCGGGAAAAGCTAGCGGCCGAGGGCGGGCGTCTGCCTGCTAGACTTTATTTGATGATCGAACAAGCTGTCGTCTCACTAACCTCCGACGCTCAGTCACGCCTCAAGGAGCTTCTCGACAAGGAAGGCAACCCGCAGCTCGCCCTGCGCATCTTCGTGAGCGGCGGTGGCTGCTCCGGGATGCAGTACGGCATGGCATTCGACGACACCCGCCGCGCCGACGACCTTGTCATCGAGCAGGATGGAGTCCAGATCATCGTGGACGATTTCAGCGCCCCCTACATCCGGGGCTCCGAGATCGACTACGTCGACAGCCTCATGGGTGCGGGCTTCACAGTCCACAACCCCAACGCGGTGCACTCCTGCTCGTGCGGGACATCGTTCGACACCGGCGAGGACTCGGGCGAAGCCAAGGCTTGCGGCTGCGGCCACTAATCCCCTAGATCTTTAAACGAGGGCGCCGGCCGAGAGGCGGCGCCCTTATCTTTTTCTGAGGATGCTCCACTCGAGGCGATTACGTGAGTCGGTCCTGCTCGCGCTTGGCGTGATCACGCCGCTGGGCATCCTCGCCGTCAACATCTCCGCATTCGTGATGGCTCACCTCGCTCAGTTTCGAATCGGAATCGCGGCGCTGGCCTTGCTCAGCGGCCTCGTGCTGAACGGGCTCACGGCGTGGTGGTTGCTGAGACTCGCGAGCCGGAGCGCAGGTCCTCTGTTCGCCGAGTACCGGCGGTGGGCAATCGGCATGGGGGTGCTCATCGTTGCCCTGACCGCAGCGGGAGGCGGTTACCTTACGTATCTCGGGTTGCGCGATCCGCGCCGCCTCCCTGACACCCTGTCAATGGTGGTGGCAACGATCATGCTGCTGCTCCCGTTGGCGGTGACTTTCGCGGGCCGAAGGATGGCCGGCCTGGGCGGGATCATCCCGGTCGACGAACCCGCGGGCAAAGAAAAGCGTCGTCGGACGTCCCCATCCGGCCCTGGTCCCACCCGCGCTTCGCGCGGGGACCCCAGAGGACAAGCGGGAAAGTAAAAAGCCCCCCGCATCGGCGAGGGGCTCTTTAGAACAGAACCCAGCGTTGTGGCTAGGCCGGATCTAATCCGGCCGTCACCTGTGCCCTATCAAAACGCCTCCTGACAATGTGTCACTCGGTGGGGGCACCACGGGGGAGGCCTGCCTCACCCGTGCCTTTTCTTACATCATGTCCGGAGACATGCCGCCCATGCCTCCGCCGCCGCCCCGCTTCTCCTCGGGGATCTCGGTGACCATCGCTTCGGTGGTGAGCACCATCGCTGCGATCGACGCGGCGTTCTGAAGCGCCGAGCGGGTCACCTTCGCCGGGTCGACGATTCCGGCCGCAAACATGTCGACGTACTTGTCGTTGAGGGCGTCGTATCCGTGGCCGGGCTTGCCCTTGCGGACTTCCTCGACGATCACGGAGCCCTCCTTGCCGGAGTTGATGCCAATCTGCCGGACCGGCTCCTCGAGTGACTTGCGGACGATGTTGACACCGGTCAGCTGGTCGTCCTTGAGTCCGAGGCCACCGTCGAGCTTCTTCTGTGCGTTGAGCAGCACGGTGCCGCCGCCTGCAACGATTCCCTCTTCCACTGCAGCCTTGGTCGCGCTGAGCGCGTCCTCGATGCGGTGCTTCTTCTCTTTCTGCTCCACCTCGGTGGCTGCTCCGACCTTGATGACAGCGACGCCGCCCGCAAGCTTCGCGAGCCGCTCCTGCAGCTTCTCCTTGTCGAAGTCGCTGGTGGTCTCCTCGACCTGGGACTTGATTGACTTGATGCGAGCCTGGATGGCCTCGGCCTTGCCCGCGCCCTCCACGATCGTGGTGTCGTCCTTGGTGACGGTCACGCGACGAGCCTTGCCCAGCTGCTCGACCTTCGTCTGGTCCAGCTTGAGGCCGAGGTCCTCGCTGATGACCTGGCCACCGGTGAGGATTGCCATGTCTTCGAGCATCGCCTTGCGGCGGTCACCGAAGCCCGGCGCCTTGACGGCGACGGCGGTGAAGGTGCCGCGCAGCTTGTTGACGACCAGGGTGGCAAGAGCCTCGCCCTCGACGTCCTCGGCGACGATCAGCAGGGGCTTGCCCTGCTGGACCACGCGCTCCAAAACCGGGAGCAGGTCCTGGATGGCCGAGATCTTGCGGTCCGTGATGAGCACGAACGGCTCCTCGAGCACAGCCTCCATGCGGTCAGGGTTGGTGACCATGTATGCCGAGCTGTAGCCGCGATCGAACTGCATGCCTTCGACGACCTCGAGCTCCGTGGTCATCGTCTGGTTGTCTTCGACGGTGATGACGCCGTCCTTGCCAACCTTGTCCATCGCGTCCGCGATGAGGTTGCCGATCTGCTCGCTCTGGCTCGAGATCGCCGCCACGTGGGCGACGTCCTCGTGTCCCTTGACGGGAACGGAAAGCCTCTTGATCTCTTCGACGACGGCCTCGACGGCCTTCTCGATGCCGATCTTCAGCTGCATTGGGTTGGCGCCCGCGGTGACGTTGCGGAAGCCTTCGTTGATCATCGTCTGCGCCAGCAGAGTGGCGGTGGTAGTGCCATCGCCGGCTACGTCATTGGTCTTCGTTGCGACCTCGCGCAGCAGCTGGGCGCCGGTGTTCTCCATGGGGTCCTTGAGCTCGATCTCGCGCACGATCGTCACGCCGTCGTTGGTGACCGTCGGAGCGCCGAACTTCTTCTCGAGGACCACGTTGCGGCCCTTCGGGCCGAGCGTGATGCGGACTGATGAGGCCACGATGTCGATGCCCTTCTTGAGGGCCTGTCGTGCCTCTACGTCAAATGTGACTGTCTTCGCCATATTTTGTTTTCCCTCTTTCCTTTATTTCTTGCCGTTGGGACCGACAACCGCGAGCACGTCTTTCTCCGAGACGATCAGGTACTCGATGTCGTCGATCTTGAATTCGTTACCCGCGTATTTCGCGTAGAGGATCTTGTCGCCGACCTTGAGCTCCATCGGCACCTTGGTGCCGTTGTCGAGGACCCTTCCGGTGCCCACGGCCTGGACGGTGCCCTCCTGGGGCTTCTCTTTGGCGGTGTCCGGAAGCAAGATCCCGCTCTTGGTCTTCTCTTCCTTGTCAGACGGCTTGATTACTACGCGGTCGCCTAGCGGTTTTAGGTTCATGTAGCCCCTCCTCAGGTGACTGTTTCGTGTTAGCACTCCCCGGGCCCGAGCGCTTAGCACTCGGCGGGGTCGACTGCTAATACTACTACCGTCAGCGGACGGAGGCTAAACCTCCGAGGAGGTCGAGATCTCGGCTTGGGCCGAGCGGATCAGGTCCTGGGCGGTGCCCAACTGGTCGGCCGGGACCATGACCCGGGCCTCGGTGAAGTTGATGGCATACGAGTAGGCGGTGTCGCCGAAGACTTCCGCCCGGAGGCCGTTGGCCTCCAGCACGGCGGCCAGGAGGTCTGCCTGCATGCGGTCCCCGCGAAAGACGACCTCCCAGCCTTTGACGCCCACAGACGTACCAGCCTACGCCCCTCTCCCCACTCTCTCCCCTGAAGGGGAGAGGGAGAATTTACCAGCCCAGGGAGGGATCGACCGTTGTGGGT
>DATCPU010000255.1:0-2419 GCA_036569925.1 Candidatus Dormiibacterota bacterium | reverse complement strand
GTATCGACGAGGAGTCGTCCAGCCAATAGACGAGGAGTCGTCCAGCCAATAGGCGAGGAGTCGTCCAGCCAATAGACGAGGAGTCGTCCAGCCAACAGACAGGGAATCGTCCAGGCATTTAAGGCCGGGGCTAACATAGATTCCTCTCCGTCTGATCGGGTTGAAGGAGACGACCAAGCTGGCAGCCAACCTACCCGGCATCCACCACGTCACCTGCATCACTGGCGACGCCCAGAAGTGTGTCGACTTCTACGTGAGCGTCCTGGGGCTGCGCTTCATCAAGAAGAGCATCAACCAGGACAAGCCCGACACCTATCACATCTACTTTGGCGACTACGTTGGGTCACCCGGCACGGCGATGACCTTCTTCGGCTGGCCCACCTGGCCGAAGCAGAAGGCTGGAAGCGGGCAGATCACCACCGTCTCGTTTTCCGTCCCGCCGGGCTCGCTGGACTTCTGGAAGAGCCGTTTTCGCAAGCTCGGCGTGCAGGCAAGCGCAACGAGCCGGTTTGGCATTGATGCAGTCGTGGTGACCGACCCGGACGGGATCGAGCTCGAGCTGGTGGCGCAACCCACTCAACAACCGTGGGTGCCGTGGCCCGAGGCTCCTGTCGGCGAGGATCACGCGATCCGAGGGTTTCACTCGGTGACGATGACCATCGCACAGACAACTGCGACGTTCGACCTCCTGACCAGGACGATGGGCTTCCGCAAGGCGGGCCAGGAAGGAAGCCGCACGCGATTTGAGACCGGCATGGGCGGGCCGCATTCGACCGTAGACGTGATTGACTCTCCTGGGGGCCAAGTTGGCGAAGAGTCGATCGGCACAGTCCACCACGTCGCCTGGCGGGCAGTGGACGCTGCCGACCAGCTCGCGTGGCGAGAGGCGCTGGTCAAAGCGGGACGCGACGTAACGCCCGTGATCGACCGTTACTACTTCAAGTCGATCTACTCTCGCGAGCCAGGAGGAGTCCTGTTTGAGATCGCCACCGACGGCCCAGGATTCACCGTCGACGAGACTGTCGAGTCCCTGGGCTCGTCGCTAAGCCTGCCGCCCTGGTTCCAGGTGCGCCGCGACAGGCTGGATGAAACGCTACCGCCTATCGTCGTACCGACCACGGCGACGACGGGCGCGGCGCACTGATGCGCACGATTCGAGCGTGGTCGCTATCTCGCCTCAGGGAGGGAGTCAGCTGATGAGCACGGCAACTATCACACCGGTCAATCCGATGGCGGCCGAAGGCAAGGAAACGGTCATGAACGTCATGCGCCGTGACCGCGCGAATTTCATGCGTATGGTCGAAGACCCAAAGAACTGGAACGTCATGACGCGCTGTACGGGCTGGGAGACCCGCGACCTCGTCGGTCACATGATCGATGTGATGGAGGGTTACTTCAAGAACTGGGATGCGGCCAAGGCCGGTAAAGATGGCACCGCTCTCGGCCTTCCCGTGATGGGCGAGACCCTCAACGATCACGCGCTCGACTTTCGCAAGCTGCCGCGTGAGGAGGCGCTTGCGCGCTTCAAAAAGGATGCCGAGAAGCTCGATGGGATACTCGAGGCGCTGACGCCCGAGGAATGGACCAGCTTCATGGTTTACCACCCGTTCGCCGGACCAGTTCCTGCGGGTTTTTACGGCACGTTCCAGATCATGGATTACGGCGTGCATCCATATGACATCGAGTACGGCCTCGGCAACAAGCTCGCCACCATCGATGAGGCGACTGCGGGTCTGATCCTGCCGTTTGCGTTCATCTTCTGGATGTACACGGTCGACCAGAAGGTGGCAGCAGGGGTCGATGCGCAGTATGGGATTGAGGTCAAAGGTCCTTGGGGCGGCAAATGGCGAGCGACGATCAAGGACGGCAAGTGGACGTCGGAGCCGGAGAAGGGAAACTTTGAGGGCTGCGATGCAATGTTCACGTTCGACTCGGCCGCTGACGCAGTGCTGACGTTCTTCGGCCGCTTTCCGGGCGGCTCGGCGGCGGGAGACCCCGAGGTCATCAACAAGGTCCGCCACCTCTTCTTCTCTTTCTGATCCGAAGCATTCTCTGGGCGGCGGCTCTCAGCGGGCCGCCGCCTCAACCGACGGGCGGCCGGTATGAGGTTCGCGAGCTCGATTCCGCGTGGGCGAACGTGGCGATGGAAGCGGAGTCCGGCATTGTCCCGATCCGCTTGGCCCGCGGGTCGCGATGTTTCGGGGCCTGGGTGGGACACGAGCTCGTGGGCTACGGCTGGTTGTCGACCAAATCCGAGTGGATCGGCGAGCTCGAGCTGGAGCTCGGCCTGCCCGCCGGCCACGCTTACATCTGGAACTGCGTGACCCTGGCGCGACACCGCAGGAAAGGGGTATTTCGATCTGTGATCACATCGATCGTCGGCCAGATGCACAAGGAAGGTGTCGCGACTTTGTGGATC
>DATCPU010000254.1:0-3663 GCA_036569925.1 Candidatus Dormiibacterota bacterium | reverse complement strand
TCGTCTTAAGGCGCGCTTTTCCGCATGGCTTCGGAGGGATAGGCCACCCTGCTGCCCTGAATAACGCGCGGCCGGTGCTTACGTCGCCGCACTGACGCGCTGGGTGGGGCTTCCCGACCCAGCTTTTCCTGCCGTTCGAATACCTTTCCCTCAAATTCCTCGAGCAACGCTTCACACCGATCGATCCAATCTTTTGCCTTGCTCTGATTTGGTGCACCGAACCAGTCGCGTCGCAAGACTCGGTCGTACCACGCCACGATCTTCTCGAACTCCGCACGTATCTCCTCCGCCTCCTGGTACGTGAAGTTCTTGCGGAAGGTTTCAAACTCGATTTCCTTGGTGAAGTTGACCTCGCAGTTCTCGATGATCTCCTGGTAGTGGTTTGAAGTCTGTTCCTGGAACTGTTGAATGAGCTTCCCCTTTTCGGAAGCGTCGAGTGAGCGCAGGGGAAGGAGGTGGTACTCGCCTTTGCCCGCCGTGATGCGCTCCAGAGTCGGCTCTAGATCCTTTCGTAGGGCGCGGTTGTCTGGGAAGACGCACACAGACTGCTGGAGGTAGATGGCCCCGCTTTTCTTGAGCTGCCGCCAGACAGCAACTCTGGCCGCGGTCGGCTTGGCCGGCATCCTGTAAACCAGCACGGTAAAGCTCTCCACGCGGGCGGCCATTTGCGGCTAGATGATAGCTCGCATGGCCTAGAAGGCGAGGTTTACGGTCACGCTCCGACGCTGCGTGAAGGATTCCAGCATCCCCTCAAGCGACATTTCCCGCCCGAATCCACTTTCCTTGACCCCACCGTATGACTGACCAAGGATCTGACCGATTCCCTGGTTGACCTGAACCCAGCCGGCCTCCAAAGCGTGCGCGGTCCGGAGCGCCAGGCTGACATCATGGCTCCACACGAATGCCGCCAACCCGTAATGCGACTGGTTCGCCATTCGAATCGCGTCATCCACGTCAGTCCAGGGAATCACGCACAGCACTGGGCCGAAGATTTCCTCTCTCGCGATTCTCCAGTCGTTGCTGACGTTGGCGAATACGGTGGGATCGACAAAGTAGCCCTCGGAATCGTCAGGACGCGGGCGCAGACCGCCCATCACGACTCGAACACCTGGCTGATTGAGGCCCTCCTGGATGTAGCCGCACACCCGGTCGAACTGCTTCTTGTTGATCAGGGACCCCATGTCTGTGCGCTCGTCAAGGGGGTCGCCGACGACGAGGGTGCTGAGCTTCTTGGAGAGCCGCTCGAGAAAGTCATCCATGATCGAGGCGTGCAGGAAGAGGCGCGAGCCGGCAGTGCAGGATTGGCCCTGACGGGTGAACCTCATCCCACTGATCACGCCGTCGATCACAGCGTCGTCTTTGGCATCGGGGAAAACGATCACCGGGCTTTTCCCGCCGAGCTCGAGCGAAACCGGAACAATCCTGTCGGCCGCGGCGCGAATGACCTCACGGCCAACCTCCGTCGAACCGGTGAATGAGATCTTTCGAATGTCGGCGTGCGCTGTTAGAGCACGCCCTGCTTCTTCGCCGTACCCGGTGACCACGTTCAAGACTCCAGGCGGCAGATGCTTGGCGCAAACCTCAGCCATCCTGAGCACAGCAAGCGGGGCATCTTCGGCAGCCTTCAGAACAAGGGTGTTGCCTGCAGCGAGAGCCATCGCGATCTTGATCGCGCCCAGCGAGACAGGGGAGTTCCACGGGATGATGGCGCCCACCACGCCGATCGGCTCGCGGAGGTTGTAGCTCAGCAGGTTGCTGTTCAACGGAATGGTCTCGCCTTTCAGCTCGCTCGCGAGGCCGCCAAAGTACCGGAATACGTCCGCTGCAGTTGTTGCTTCAGGGCGCGCCTGTGGCCGGATGGCGTTGCCGGTTTCCGCTGCGGCTGTTCGCGCTATGTTCTCGCGCTCGGTCTCGAGCTCGCCACCAATCCTCGTCAGCAGGCGGCCGCGTTCGCGAGGCGGCGTTGCTTTCCACTTTGGAAAAGCCTCGAGAGCGGCAGCCACCGCGGAATCGACGTCCGCCTGCCGGCCCCTCGGCACAGAAGCGATCAGCTTGCGCGTGGCCGGGCTTTCAACGGGGATTTTGGCGTCGTCGGCAGCATCCACCCACTTCCCCCCGATGAGCATCTGAACCGGTCCCGTGTAGCTGGCTGTCGCCGAGCTCAACGCCGTATCGCCAACCATGTAGCCCTCCGATGCACGATTTCCGGGGTCGTCGAATGTAACAAGCGCTACATTATCACCAGCGTCTCTTGGAGTCGCCCCACCTCGGCTGACTCGACTGCAGCCAGCTCGTTCTAGACGCCGGTTTTCCGCAGGCTGGGGTTTCGGTCCCCAGCCGAATCCATGGCACAGGGCCATGCCAGCTTGGGGCGACTCTTCGACGCGTCTCCGGTAGAACACTGGCATGGCGACTCCAAGCCTTGTCTTCCCCATGCTCGCCGCCACACAATGAGCGTCCAGAAGCGGGCCACGATCTTCTTGCTGGTGCTGGTGAGCTCCGTCTTCGTGCGGAACGTGGGCGGCGCCATCATCCAGAATCGCGCCAACGACGCCCAGGCGCAAGCGCAAGCCGCCCAGCTCCTGCAAACCCACGAGAAGCAGTTCGCGATCGGTCTGCTCAATCAGGAGACTGGCGAGCGTGGATTCGAGCTTACCGGCCAGAGCCAGTACCTACAGCCCTACGACCTCGGAACCGGGCAGGTGGCGACCGCCCGACAGTTCCTCGATTCGGCAGCCACTGATTCCCCGACCCGGGCCAGATTGGTCGATATGGAGGCCGCCGCAAGCGCATGGCAGGCATTCTCCGGTGCACGCATAGCAGCAGTCTCGGTGTCTGGGCCGATCCCCAACCCCACGACGGATATCGAAGGCAAGCGGCTCTTCGATGCTTTTCGACAGTCGGAGTCAAGCCTGAGCAACTCCCTTGACGCGATCGTCAAACAACAACTCGCGGCGGCGCAGGGTCTCAGCACGGCGAACGCCGTCGCCTCCATGGTCGGGACAGCCGCGATCCTGGCACTCATAGCCGTCCTTGCCTGGATCGTCTTCCGCTCGATGCTGCACCCTGTCCGTCAGCTCATCTTCGCCGCGAACGCGCTCTCAGCCGGCGAGTCGGTGACGATCCCGTCAGTCAATCGTTCAGACGAGATCGGGCAGTTGGCCAAGTCGCTCGAGGCCTGGGAGCAGGCCACGCGAGAGCGCCTCGAATTGGCCCAGGCGTTGGTCGGCGTCGGCGCCACAACCGACCTGGACGATCTCGTCGCGCTTGGTCTGCGAAAAACCGCGGCCGCCCTGTCGGCCGCCGAAGTCGCGGTGTCGCTGGACAGCGGCCTCGTGTTCATCCTCAACGGCGGCGAACACCGGCGCATCGATAGTCCTGAGGGCGCCCTCCTTCCTGACGGCTCGCCCGCGGCCGAGGTCGTGCGTACGGGCCAACCCCTCCTTGGAGACCTCCGAGACCCGGCTTGGACAAACCAAATCCGCGAATGGGCCGTCAGAGACGACCTTGGACCTGTCATCACGATCCCGCTGGTGAGCGGAGGAGAGGTGGTGGGCACGCTGACGGCCGTCCGTCACAGCGCCGGCGGCCCGTTCGGTCAACCCGACTTGGTCCGCGCTCAGATGATCGCCGCCCCGCTCGCGGCGGCGGTTCGAGTGGCTC
>DATCPU010000253.1:0-4860 GCA_036569925.1 Candidatus Dormiibacterota bacterium | reverse complement strand
GCCATGCACGTCGGCCCGCACGCGGTCGCCGAGCTCCGCCCAGTTGCCGATATCGGCCCACTCGAAATCGCCAGGGACGAGGAGCAGACGGCTGGTTTTCTCCATCACGCTACGGTCGATCACGTCAACCCGCAGCCTCTTGTAGATGGCGGCAGCCGTCGCTTCGTCGCTCGCCACCCGGGCGGCCATCACCTTCTCCAGGCCCGCCAGATGGCGTGGCGCGTGAAGGCCGAGCTCGTCGATGAACACCTGCAGGCGCCAGGAGAACCATGCGAGGTTCCAGTAGTAGCCGCCCGCCTTGATGAAGCGCCTGGCGGTCACGAGATCTGGCTTCTCGGTGAAACGCTTGACTCTGAGCGCACCGCCCGCCATGCGTCCCGGTGCGTGGATATAGCCGAGACCCGTCGATGGGAACCTGGGCTTCAAGCCGACCGTGACGAGGCTGTCGCTGGTGGCGGCTGCACGGACAGCCGCGCGCACGGCTTTGGAGACGCCTGCGCTGCCGCTGACCACGTGGTCGGCCGGCATCACCAGCATCACGGCATCCGGGTGACTCTCACGCAGCGTGAGTGCGGCCAGCCCGTACGCGTTGGTGGTGCCACGAGCGGCCGGCTCCAGGATCAGGTGAGCAGAGTCGATCTCGGGCAGCACCTTTTGGATGATGTCGCGCTGGCCGGTCTCGGTCAGCACGAATACCTCGCCCGCCAGCTTGGACGCGCGGTCGTACGTCTCTCGCAGCAACGGCCGGCCGCTGTCCCCCAGGGGCAGCACGTGCTTCGGAGTCGAGCGTCGCGACCGAGGCCACAGGCGAGTTCCGGCCCCGCCCGCAGGGATCACCGCAACGGTCTTGTCGCCTCGCAGCGATCGCCGCGCCGTCACCCGACCTCTTCCGCGAGCTCCTTTGCCCGCGTCGTGGATTCCCAGGGGGCGTCGATGTCGGTGCGCCCGAAGTGGCCGTAGACCGCGGCCTGACGGAAAAGCGGTCGCCTCAGGTTGAGCTCTTTGATGATGCCCAAAGGGCTGAGGTCGAACAGCTTGCTCACCGCCGTCGAAAGCGTGGTGTCCGGCACGGTTCCGGTGCCGAAGGTATCGACGCGAATCGCCACAGGCTTGACGACGCCGATCGCATATGCGATCTGCACCTCGCATCGTGTCGCCAGCCCCGACGCAACGATGGTCTTGGCCACGTGCCGCGCACCGTAGGCTCCGGCGCGGTCGACCTTTGTCGGGTCCTTACCGGAAAAGCATCCGCCCCCATGGCGCGCGTAACCACCGTATGTGTCGACCATGATCTTGCGACCCGTGAGCCCGGCGTCGGCAACCGGGCCGCCGATGACGAAGCGGCCGGTCGGGTTGATGAAGGAGCGAAGGCCGCCGTCTCTCAGCTCGGCGGGGATGACCGCATCGATCACGTGCTCGGCGATGTCCGAACGCAGCTGGTCGGTATCGACCTCCTCGTGATGCTGCGCTGACAAAACGACGTTGTCGACGCCAATTGGCTTGCCGTCAGCGCCATAGCGAACTGTGACCTGGACCTTGCCGTCCGGCCGGAGGTAGGTCAGCGTCTTGTTGCGCCGGACCTCCGCGAGCCGCCTGGCCAGGCGGTGCGCCAGGGTGATCGGCAGCGGCATGAGCTCGGGAGTCTCGTCGCAGGCGTAGCCGAACATCATCCCGGAGTCTCCCGCCCCTCCGACATCGACGCCCTGGGCGATATCGGGCGACTGCTCGTCGATGCTGGTGATGACACCGCAGGTCTCGGCGTCGAAGCCGTACTTGGCGCGCGTGTAGCCGACTTCACGGACGGTCTGCCGGATGATGCGAGGAATATCGACGTAACAGTCGGTGGTGATCTCTCCAACCACGATCACCAGACCGGTGGTCACCACCGCCTCGCATGCCACTCGAGCCAACGGATCCTTGGCCAGGATCGCGTCGAGGATGGAGTCGGAGATCTGGTCGGCGAGCTTGTCGGGGTGGCCCTCGGTGACCGACTCCGACGTGAAGACGCTGTATGCCGGCTCGCGGGACATGGTGGTCCTCCTTTGAATCTCCCACGCCGGCAAGGCCGGACAACCGCTCGTGCCCGACCCCAGGCGCCAGGTTCATACCTCTGGGACGAGCCAGATATTAACGGTGGGCGCCAGGTATGACGCCGGCTACCGCCCGGACCTTAGGTCCAGGTAGTGGATCCCCGAGTGCCGTAAGGCTTTCGATCCTCGTTTGGCCAGGAGGTCAGCCGTCGCCTTTCGTGAGGACTCGATCACCGTCTCGATGTGCTCCCGTTTCATCTCCCATGTCGCCGTTGGCGCGGTGATCGGGCATAGGACCACGATTCGAGCCTTGTCGCGCAGGCGTTCGTAGTCGGCGAGCATCTGGTGATGCAGGGACAGCTGCAGGGTGCGAGCGATGAGCTCGGGCAGGCTGTGCGGTGCCACCTCGTACTCACCACCTCCCATCAGGCTGATCGCCAGGATCTCCTTGGCGCCATCCTCGATCGCGATGTCGAGCGGTGTGTTGTCGACCACCCCGCCGTCCAGGTGCGCCCGCCCGTCGATCTTGACCGAGGGGAACAGGCCGGGAATCGCAGTCGAGGCCAGGAGGGCAGGGGTCAGCAGTCCCGAGCGGAAGACCACGGGCCGGCCCGCGTTGAGGTCGGTCGCGACGACGGCGAGTGGGACGCGAAGCTGCTCGAACGTTGTCATTCCGGTCAGCGCCTGCGCTCGGTCGATCAGGCGGCGCACGTTCTCCTGCGGGAAGGCGCTCAGCTGGTCGCGGCGTAGCCCCGACAGGATCACCCCAAGCGGGTGGGCGTGGAACACGGTGAGCGCCTGGCGGGACAGCCAGACCTCGCGAAGCATCATGATCCCGGCCAGCGACGGGTAGGCGGCGATGGCGCTGCCGTTGAGGGCGCCGACGCTGGTCCCGACGAGAGCCACGGGTGGCTCGACCCCCGCCTCGAGCAGTCCGTTCAGGACCCCGACCTGCGCGGCGCCCCTAGCGCCGCCTCCGCCCAGCACCCAGGTGCGCCGAGCAGGCCCGAACGTGGGTTAGGTGCCTTCTTCCCAGGACGTGAGGTAGCGCTGCTGCTCCTCGGTCAGGGTGTCGATCTGGATTCCCATCGCGTTGAGCTTCAGGCGGGCGACCTCGGCGTCGATGTCGTCGGGCACGTCGTAAACCTTGTTCTCCAGCGTGCTCGCATTCGTGGCCATGTACTCGGCGCAGAGGGCCTGGTTGGCAAAGCTCATGTCCATCACTGCTGCGGGGTGACCCTCGGCAGCGGCCAGGTTGATGAGGCGGCCCTCGCCCAACACGTGTAGACGGTGGCCGTTTGCCAGCTTGTATTCCTGCACCGACGGACGGACCTGTCGCACTCCGGTCGCCATCTCGTCCAGCGCCTTGAGGTTGATCTCCGAGTTGAAATGCCCCGAGTTGGCGAGGATCGCACCGTCTTTCATCGCCTCGAAGTGGTGGCGATCGATGACGTTCACGTCGCCCGTGACGGTAACGAAGATGTCCCCCTCGCGCGCCGCCTCGCCCATAGTCATCACCCGGAAGCCATCCATGGCAGCCTCGAGCGCCTTCACCGAATCGACCTCGGTGACCACCACGTCGGCGCCGTGTCCCTTGGCTCTCGACGCCAGGCCGCGGCCGACCCAGCCATACCCGGCGATCACAAATGTCTTGCCCGCGAGCAGCACGTTGGTGGCGCGGATGATGCCGTCTAGCGTCGACTGGCCGGTGCCGTAGCGGTTGTCGAACATGTGCTTCGTGTCGGCTTCGTTGACCGCCACGATCGGGTAGCGCAGAACACCCTTCTCGGCCATCGCTCGCAGCCGGACCACCCCAGTGGTCGTCTCCTCAGTGCCGCCAATGACGTCCGCCAGCTGGTGCTGACGCGATTTGTGCAGCACCGACACCAGGTCGGCGCCGTCGTCCATCGTCATCACGGGGCGGTGGTCGAGGACCGCCTCGATGTGCGCGTAGTAGGTCTCGTTGTCCTCGCCGCGGATGGCATATGTGCCGATCATGTGGTGGGAGGCGAGCGCCGCGGCGACGGCGTCGTTCGTCGAGAGAGGGTTCGAAGCGCAGAGCACGACGTCGGCCCCCCCTGCCTTCAGGGTCAGCATCAGGTTCGCGGTCTCGCTAGTCACGTGGAGACATGCCGCGAGCTTCAGACCCTTCAGCGGCTGCTCCTTGGCGAACCGCGCGCGGATCAGGCTCAACACGGGCATCTCGCGCGCCGCCCAATCGATGAGGTCCTGTCCCTGCGCGGCCAGGTTCAAGTCTTTGACGTCGTTTCCCTTGGAGCTGACCTTCAAATGCGCCGCCTCTCCTTAATACACAATCTCGCTGACCACTTTCACATCGGGCAGCCGCTTTCTTCCGCCAAGGTCCTCGAGCTCGATCAAAACCTGCACTCCGACGACATCGCCGCCGAGCTTGCGTATCAAGCGAACGGCGGCGGCGGCGGTGCCGCCCGTCGCCAGTACATCATCGACTATCAGCACCCGCTGGCCCGATTCGACAGCGTCCGAGTGAACCTCGAGCTGGTCGGCGCCGTACTCGAGCTGATAGCTCTCGCTGATCGTCTTCCAGGGAAGCTTGCCGGTTTTTCGAATCGGCACGAACCCCGCGTTGAGCTTGACGGCGATCGCGGCGCCAGGTATGAAACCCCGTGCCTCGATCGCCGCGACAAGGTCCGGCGGCCGCTCCCTCCAGCTCTTGGACATCATGCCGACGATCTCGGGGAAAAGCTTCTTGTGTGCGAGAAGGGGCGTGATGTCGCGAAAGATGATGCCCGCCTGGGGGTAGCCCGGAACGTCGCGGATGTATTGCTTCAGCTGCTCCGGGGTGGTCATA
>DATCPU010000252.1:0-10436 GCA_036569925.1 Candidatus Dormiibacterota bacterium | reverse complement strand
ACGCTTACCCGCTGAATCAGCGAGATCAGAACGGCGCGTCGGTGGTGCCGCCACGCGTCGCGCTCCCACCGTGGCAGTCCAGCCAGCCAAGCCCCAGCCCGAGCCGTCCTTAGGCGTGCTGACGCTCGGCCAGGCCGCTCTGGGCCCAGATGACGGCAGCCTCGACAGAATGGAACGTTCGCATCAAGAGCCCGTGGCTGTCCATCTGGGTGGCGGCGTCGTCATAGGCCGCTTTCGCGAGCCCCGCCGACGCCGTCACGATGGCCATTCGCTGCAGCCCCGCGGCCACCGCTTGCGGCAGCCATACTTCGCGGCCCCATTGCGCATCCGCAGGTAGCACGATCTTCGCCTTGCGGGCATCGCTGACGTAGCCGGTAACGTGCCGTTCCTTTATCGCTCGGACTCCGGTGAGCAACGCAGCTCGAAACTCAGCGCTGGTGGCGAAGCCCTTCCATTCCGCGTAGAGGATCTTGGGGAGGGCGCGCCAGCGGATTGAGATGTACGGCTCGTCTAAGAAGGTCTCGTCGTCCACAGTGACTCTGGCCGAGGCTAGCATCGTGCACCGCACGCTGCGCTGCCCGAATACGATCGGTTGTGGCTACTGTGAACCGGCGCGCCGCTTCGCCCTGGGCTTCGCAGACGCCTGCCGGACCCGCCGGCCGGCTCGATCCAGCTCGCGGAATCGCACGGCCTTCTTCTTGATCGCCGGGTAGAGGCGGACCGGCACGACGACCATGCCAAGCGAAAGTGAGCCAGTCCAGATTGCGGTGGGCACCCCTGTCCTCCGCTTTCAATGCTAAGTGGCCGACCGCTCCATTGCCTGCTCCATCTGCGAGCGAAGCATTCCGGTACCCGCCGCCAAGAGGCCAAGCTCGATCACACGGCCCTTCAAACCCTTGCCCAAGCGCTTGACGATCACGTCGATCTCGCTGCCTCCCCCGGTGGCGGCACTGATTTTGTAATCCCAACGGCTGCCCGGACCCCAGGTATTCGAGTCCAGGGTCTCCACGCTTACAGTGCCCGTGGTGGCATCCCAGCTGTACCTCTCGCGCTCCCACACGCCGCCGGCGACCGAAGCTGCCTTCCGTCACCTCAGCCCAGCCAGGCCCCTGGGCGTGCAACTTGAAATGTTGCTCGTCGATGTTCGGCCACACCTTGGCCCGGTGCGGTCCGAAGTCAATCAACGCGGCCAGCACTTCGCTGGGCGCCAGCTTCGTGTGCAATCGGAAGTGGATCTGTGCCATCGCTATTCAGAGAAACCGTTGTCAGCTGGATGATAGTCCGCTCCCTTGGGCTCGGAGACCCAGGTAACTCCAGCTGATACCATTCATCTGAAAGGAATGACATTCGCCTACAGCGAATCAGCCCAGGCGGTTCACGCCGCGCTCGGGGCCGTCCTGCGGGGACGCCGCGAGGCCTTGCGCCGCACTTTGACCGAGATCGCAGCCGAAGCCGGCCTATCGCCCGCGCATCTTTCCGAGGTCGAGAGAGGTCGCAAGGAAGTCTCGACCGACCGCCTTCTCGCTGTGGCGCACGCGCTTGGAATGCGGCCGGCTGACATGTACGCCGACCTGGCGCGCACCCTTGGCGCCGACAGCGACCAGCGGAGCTGGCCGGACGACCCTCCTGTAAAGCTGCGGCTTGCCACCGCCGACCTGCCGATGGATGCGCTCCGCAGCGTCGCCGACTTCAGCGCCTACCTGGCGATGGCCAACCCTCCGCCACGAGCCCGTCAGCGAATCGGCTTTGAACCAAGGAGATGATCCGATGACATTGATCCCGACAGTCATCACCAGCGATGGAAGGGGCGAGCGAGCCTACGACATCTACTCCCGGCTGCTGAAAGATGGCGTCATCTTCGTGCGCGGACCAATCGACGACGACCTCGCGACCACGGTCACTGCACAGCTCTTGTTCCTCGAGAACGAGGCTCCAGAACGCGACATCCAGCTTTACATCAACAGTCCAGGAGGCTCGCTCACGGCGTCGCTGTCGATCTATGACGCCATGCAGTACGTCGCGAACAAGGTGGGCACCTTGTGCACGGGACTGGCAGCCAGCGGCGCCTCGATCCTGCTCGCGGGCGGAAACTCGGGCATGCGTATGTCACTGCCGCACGCGCAGATCCTCATCCATCAGCCATTAACACAGGGCATCCAGGGACAGGCCACCGACATCCAGATTCACGCCCAGGAGATCTTGCGTCAACGGCAGCAGCTCGCAGCGCTGTACGCAAAGCACTGCCGCCGTCAGCTCGAGGACGTGGAGCGCAGCATGGAACGCGACTTCTTCATGACCCCTGAGCAGGCCAAAGAATGGGGTCTGATCGACTTGATCGTGGAGCGCAGCCCTGTCGCAGTCACCGCGTCATGAGCTCCGGCACCGAGGTCGGATTCTGTCCGCGCTGTCAGGCGACGCGGACGTTGCGGACTGTCGACACAATGGCGCTGCGGCGATCGGCGCTCGGAACGCATCTCCTGCGCCGGCGCCAGGTCGATTGCATGAGCTGTGGTGCGTTCCTTTCCATGGTCGAGGCGCCCCTACGCACCGAGGTGGTTGCGGGCCGCGGCTAGCCCGGCTCGAACGGTTTGAGATGCTCCAGGTCGTCCTCGGCAAGCTCGGCGAAGAGGGCAAGGTCGTCGCTTCGTTGCAGGAATCGACGCGGCAGGATCACCTCTTCCTTTAACAGCCCATCGGGAAGGACCACCACTCCGACCAGCTCCGAGTTGTCGAACAACACATCCTTCACAGTCCCGAGCCGTTTGCCAGAGTGCCCCAGCATGACGTTCTCACCGCCTTCGATCTCGAGCTCGTCGGGTCCTTTGTTGGCGACCTGCTCTAAAGACGCGGGTACTGCAGGCGACGATGTGAGCGCGCCGATCGCCTCTTCGGTGAAGCCCTCGGTCGCGGTTTCCTCGCCATATCGATAGCTCAAGTACGCCGGGAGCTTGCGAACCTGGTTCGCCGCGAGCCTCAGTACGACGCGGTCATGCGAGACGGCGCTCGCCTCGCCGCGTGGCACTATCACCTCGTCGGCGAGCAACCACGATCCGGGAGAAAGTAGATGGCCCGAGAATCGTCGATTCTCTTTGATCACAAGCGCCTTGAGGCTCAGGTCCTCCCGGCCGACGATCAGCCGGGAAAGCGTGCCGATCTCGGTGCCGTCGCTCGAATCCACAGTGGCTCCGAGGTGAAAATCTTCGTCCTTTGAACCCGCTTGGTCCCGCCCCACAGCGTTAAGGCTACTCAGTGCGCTTCTACGCGATTTGACGCTCGGCTTCTACGTTGCGCCAGGAGCGAAACGATCACGAGGGCGATGGCCGCGTACAGGATTCCTCCGACCACGTCGGCGACGTAATGCTCACCCAGGTACACGACGGTCACCCACACGAGGATCGCCCAGATCGACAGAGCAATACCCACGACCTTGTTTTGCCGCCAAGCGGCTGCCGCCGCAAGAACTGGGAACCCCGCGTGCAGGGACGGGAAAGCCGCATAGAGGTTGTAGTCATGGTGCGAATACAGCCAGGTCACCGCAGGCGGTAGGCCGGATCGGAGCACGGCATCCTGCATGAGGTGCTGGACCGATTGCGGCTGAGCGAGCCAGGGCGGCGCCGTCGGAACCACCACGTAAGTAAGGAATGCGAGCGCGCACAGCACGACTAGCGAGAGCCCGAAGCGGTGAAAGTCCGCGCGATTCCGGCGCCAGAGCCAGGCGCCGACGATGATCGGCAAAAGGAAATGAGCCGAGTAGACAAGGCTGCCGAGGTCGTCGATGAGGTCCGCATCTCCGAGCTTCCCAATGGCTGTCTGCAGCACCAGGGTCGGCTCGTATCCACCGAACAGCGCCCGCTCGACTCCTGAGAGGTTGTGCGGCTCCACTCGCAGCGTCGACGCGACATCGCGCATGAGCTCGTAGGCCATGAGCAGCAAGACGAATGGCGCCCAGCCAACGAGCAACGCGACCGCTCGGTTGGGCTCCTGTGCGACTGCGGGCCTATCCATTGAGGATTCGCGAGGCTAGGTTGGAGGCGCCGGAATGACAACGATCCGCCCACCATCTGGTGAGACGTCGGCCGTGTCGAAGGTAGAACGATCCAGGGCAACGACCTCGCCCTTCACCGCGGCGAGAAATCCGTCCAGCGGCTCGAGGAATGAGATTGCCGGAGTCCGATAGTGCATCGGGACGACCCAAGATGGATCGAGCAGCTCGACCAGCTCAGCGGCGGCGCTCCCGTCGATCGTTGCCATCCCGCCAACGGGTATGAAGAGCAGGTCGACCTTGCCGATGGCCTTTCGTTGCTCGGGTCGGAGCTCCGCCTGCCCGAAATCGCCCATGTGACATAGACGCATGCCGCCCATCTCGAATACATAGACGACGTTGGCGCCTCTCTGGGTGCCGGCGACCACATCGTGTTCGGAGGCGATTCCGACCAGGGGGCCAAACTGGGTATCGATGGTTCCGGCGGAGGAGCGAACAGTCTGCTTCACACCATTGACCATCTGGACCGCATTGTGGTCCCCGTGCTCGTGCGTAACCAGGAGAAGATCGGCGGTCGCGCCCGTGATCGCGGGATAGGTCCAGGTCATTCCCCGCCCGCGCGCCGCTTCCATGTCCCCGAAGGGATCGATGAACACAGAGTCGTCCCCGGCAGCTAGACCGAAGGCCGATTGACCGTACCACCTCACCAGCAAGCGATCACCTCGCCTGGGTCATCGGTTCGCCCACCACGGCATTTTGCACGGCCGATCGCCGTCGCCGTTCTGAGCCGCGCAGTGCGGACGTCACTCCGGCGACGACGCACATTCCGACACACGCCAGCAACGCGACCCGAATTCCCGTCACGAACGGCTGCGCCAGGAGACCCGCGAAGAAGTGCGGATCGCTGACCCTGGCAGCGAGCGCCGGCGGGAGGGAGGCAAGTGCCGTGGCTGGGATGAGGTGCGAAATCGGATCGTAGCCAAGCATGGCAGCGAAGATCGCCGCTCCGGGTGGCAGCGACGCAATCCCCTGCGCGAGTGGGGCGGGGAGTCCGGCATTAACGGCTCCGGCGTTCAACGCCGGCCCAAGGTTCTGCGACAGGCTGGCGATGACGATGGTGAAGAAGATCGCAGTGCTCGCTGTCATGCCCGCGTTGAGCACCATCGAACGCATGCCCGCAGCCGCGCCCCTCTGCTCCGCGGGAACCGAGCTCATGATCTGCGACGTGTTGGGGGCGCTGAAGAAGCCCATCCCCGCCCCCATCAAGGCGAGGTAGGCGGCAAACAGCCAGAGGTTGAAATCGGCCGGTAACGTCGTCATCAGTGCCGCTGCGAGGCCGGCCACCAGGATGCCGCCGGTCGCCAGGACTCGAGAGCCGTAGCGGTCGCTTAACCAGCCGCCAAGCGGGCCGCAGACGACGAACCCAAGCATCAGCGGCATGGTGTCGATGCCGGCGTGCAGAGGAGTGTCCGCGTAGGCGACTCCGTGCAGAGGCAGCCAGATTCCCTGCAGCCAGATGACGAACATGAACATCAATCCTCCGCGTGCTAGTGAAAAGAGAAACGCGGCGATGTTTCCGAAAAGGAAGTCCCGGATGCGGAAGAGGCCAAGATCGAACAGCGGGTTGCGGACGCGGGTCTCGACTACGCCGAAGACAACCAGCAACAGGACGCCAAGCGCGAGGGAGATGAGGACGGTGGGGTTGGACCAGCCCATCGTTTGGTTCCCGTAAGGCGTAAGCGCCTCGGTCAGGCCGAACATCAACGCCAGCAAACCTCCGGCGAACGTGATGTTGCCCATCCAGTCGATGCGCGCCGGCTGGCGCTTGCCGATCTCGTGAAGCGCCAGGTAAGCCCAGACCGAGCCGACGACCCCGACCGGCACGCTGATGAGGAAATCCAGCCGCCAGTTGATCGCGGCCAGGATGCCGCCCAGCACGACACCGATGACGTTGCCGGCGATAAAGGCGATCTGATTGATGCCGAGAGACAGGCCCCGCTGGCCCGGGGGAAAGGCATCAGTGAGGAGCGCGATGCTGTTGGCGAAAAGGCAGGCGCCGCCCAGGCCCTGTAGCATCCGGAACCCGATCAGCTCGATCGCGCCAAGGGTGCCCGTCGACGGGGTCAAGGCGCAAAGCAGCGAGCCGACCGTGAAGACGACGAAGCCCAGGTTGTAGATCCGCACCCTGCCGAAGATGTCGGCGATGCGTCCGAACGTGACCAGTAGCACGGTGGTTACCGCCGAGTAGCCCATGAGCATCCACAGCAGTAGGTTCGATTGGCCCGGACCCAATGGGTCGACGTGCAAGCCGGAGAAGATGGCGGGCAGCGAGATGAGAACGATGGTCTGGTTGATCGCGGCCATCAGCATCCCGATCGTCGTGTTGATCAGGACTATCCATTTGTATTCGAGCTTCACGCTTCGACCGCCACCAAGAGCAACTCTTCTTCGACCTTCCTGACCGCAGAGTTGAACTCGCGTATCGCGGATGCGATCCGCTCTCGGTCCGCCGCCTTCATGCGCTCGACGGCAACGCGGATGGCTGTGCCGTCGAGGAACGGGATAGCGCTCAGAAGCTGCCTCCCCTCATCGGTCAACGTGGCGACGACCTTTCGCCTGTCGTCAAGATCGCGCTGGCGCTTGATCAGACCGCGCTCTTCCAGGCGGTCGGCCAGCCTGGTGATCGATGGAGGCGCAAGCGCGAGCTCGGTGCCAAGCTGCCCAAGTGGTTGCGGTTGCTTTGCCAGCCGTCGCATGACCCTTACCTGTACAAGGGTCAGCTCCGCCGCGTGCCAGATTTGGGTTTGGAGCGCCTCGCTCAGGGTGACCGAATCCAGGTAAGCGCGGAGAAGGGCGGCACGCGAATCCTCGCGGTTAGTTGCCGTCATAGCAATATTATACAAAACGTCAAACGACGCCTAAGAGATGCCCCCTACAGACGTCGCGGCAGCAGCCACAGCTCGCGCTGCGGGTTCGACAGGAAGTGCGCACCGTGCTCCGCGACGACCGCCTCCTCTTCGAGGCCGACCACCCCATAACCCGGAACGTCGAGCCCCATCTCAACCGCGAATACGTTGCTCGACTCGATCACGACATTAGGCCCGTCCCCGTATCGCTCCCAACGCGGCCCCAGAGTTCCGGCCCCGTCGTGGGCGACGCGGCCGACGTGATGCCCGAATGCAAAACCAGGCTCTGGATATCCAGCCTCGACGATCGTGCGCCTTGACTCTGCGTCCACTTCGTGACCGGCGCGGCCGGGCTTGAGCACCGCCATGCCGGCGTCAATCGCCGCACGCGTCGCTTCAAACGCCTTGGCGACCGGCTCGGGTGCGGCCATCTCGCCTTCCTTCAGCCAGTACCAGGTGCGTTGGAGGTCGGAGGCAAAGCCGTCGCGCTCGATGCCGAGGTCCACGTGGACGATGTGGCCGGGCTCGAGCTTCTGATCCCCGGGCAGCGTGTGGCCGAGCGCCACGGTGCGCGGCCCGAAGTCAACGATCGGGTCGATCAGCTCTTCCCAGGAGAAACCGAATCCTGCCTCGCGCACCCACTCCTGGATCTGGCGCTGAAGCTCTTTCTCGGTGATCCCCGGTCGGAGGTGCGCTTCGATTCGCTGAAAGATCTGCTCGGTGGCCGCGATGGCCGAGTGGATTCCCTCGATCTCGTCCGGGAGCTTGCGCCGGCGAACCTCGCCTGCCAGCTCGCCCGCCGGGACCAGGCGATCCGCGTACGGCGTCCCGGCGAGCAGTGACTCGAGCATCCGGTACATGCCAAACGTGATGCTGTCGGCGGTGTCGTCACTTGCGCTCCACGTGACCCCAATCGTTTTTGGGTTCCACGCCTCGACCACCGCAAGAAGGTCCTCGCGTGGCGTCGCGACGTAGCCGCGCACGACATCCCAAAGGCCGGTGGCCTCGACCTGGGCGCTGTCCCCGGTGCCGACGATCGCGGCCGTGCGCCCGTCATGGTTCAAGAGGAACGCGCTCGGCCAGGTCACCGATGCTCCGATTAGATAACCCAGCGGGTCTGACCTGAGGCCCGTTTCGCGCGCAAACTGGATGAGCCAGGAGTCGATGCCGCGCTTCGCCATGAGGTCGGCGGCCTGGCGCAGCTTGGCGCGGGTCAGATCCACCGGGCAAGTCTAAGTTTTCGCTAGACCGCCGATTGGTGCGCCCTTTTTTCATCCCCCCAGGCAACAGGTTGGGCGCTCCCTCTCCAATTCATTGTCGGGGCGAGCTCTGCGCCATGAATTTGACGCGGGGACCTGGGGCTTATATGTTGAGGCGCCTCAATATGAGCAGCCCCAAACTTCCGGCCGGCCTCGCGAGCGATGCCTCAGGCTGCCTTTACGATCCGGCGGTCAGGGCGGCGCTCCGCCGCATGGGGGTCGGCAAGTCTCTCGAAGCCATCAGCGCTCTTCGATTGGCCGCCAAGCGGGTTCATGAGGCGACCGAGCAGTGGACGGAGCGTCATGGCCTCACCGAGAGCCGGCTCCAGATCCTTACCTACCTTTACTACGCCCCCGACCGCAACATGACGCTGGGGCAGCTGGCGGAATCGCAGAAACTCGTTCCCCGAACGGTTACCGGCCTGGTCGACAAGCTTGAGCGAGACGGACTCGTTCGGCGTGTTCCCGATCCCGCAGACAGGCGCTCGGTCCGCGCCCAGCTGACGAAGGCCGGTGCGGCACGAATTGGAGACATGCGCAAGGACGCATCCGAATGGGAGGCCAAAGGAGCGGCGGCCCTCAAGCCTCGCCAGCTCGCGGAGCTGCGGCACCTCTGCCTGCTCATGGTCAATCACCTCAACATCCTCGAAGGGGGCAACTGACGCATGTACTTCGTCACCAGGCTGGCGCTCAAGCTCGGATCGGTCGTCGTGCTGGCTGTCGTGGCTCTCTTTGGCGCGGGCATATTCGCCGCCACGCAGGTGCAGCAGGACCTGCTGCCCAACATCTCCTTCCCGGCGTTCATTGTCGTCACGCCGTATCCCGGTGCCTCGCCTGACTTGGTCGATCAGGGAGTCACGCTGCCCGTGGTCAACGCACTCCAGGGCGTGCCCGGCGTGAGCACCGTGACCTCGACCTCGTCAGCAGGCGTGTCCTTGGTGATCCTTCTGTTCAAGGACGGAGCCGACACGAGTGCGGCACGGCAGAACATCAGCGCGAGGCTCGATGGATTGAGAGGTTCTTTGCCTCAGCAGGCAATCGCGCCGACCATCCAGGACTTTTCGACCAGCTCGTTGCCGATCCTCGCATATGCAGTCTCCGCGGATGAGTCGCTGGGCGACCTCGCCGGGCAGCTGCGAACCGTGGCTATACCGAAGCTGAAGGGCCTCGCGGGCGTGTCCAGCGTGGTCATCACCGGAGCCCCGACCGACGAGGTTGACGTGACCCTGGACGCCATCAAGCTGGCGACGCACGGAGTCACCGCGGGGCAGGTTGCAGCGGCGCTGCAGCAGGCGACTCTTGTGCAATCGATCGGCTCCCTTCGCGAGGGCAATACAGTGATCCCGCTGCAGGTCTCAGGCGCGCTGACCAGCCTCGACCAGATCGGCAAAATCTTTGTCAGCCCCTCGGCGGCGCCCGGAAGACCACCTCTCCCTCCGGTCCGGGTCGACCAGCTCGGCTCAGTGCAGCTTGTGTCAGTGCCAGCCGACACGATCACGCGTACCAACGGTAAGCCCAGCATCGGCCTGCAGATCCTCAAGGCGACCGATGGCAACACGGTCACCGTCGCTAACGAGGTCAAGTCCGCTCTGCCCGACCTGAAGAGCCGTATGGGCAACAGCATCCAGTTCTCGAGCATCCAGGATCAGGCCACCCCGATCAGCACAGCTATTGCCGCCATCTTGCAGGAGGGTTTGCTCGGCGCCCTGTTCGCCGTCGCCGTCATCTTCCTTTTCCTTCGCAGCGGCAGGGCGACCATAGTGGCGGCGGTCTCGATCCCGCTATCCCTGCTGATCGCGCTGCTCGTGCTGTGGTGGCAGGGGATAACGTTGAACATCCTCACGCTGGGCGGCATGATGGTGGCGATCGGCCGCGTCGTGGATGACGCCATCGTCGTGCTGGAGAACATCAGCCGGCACGTGGCCGAGGGTGACAAGCCGATTGTCGCTGCCTACACGGGAGCGCGCGAGATCACCACAGCGGTTTTGTCATCGACGCTCGCAACCGTCGCTGTCTTTCTCCCGATCGTGTTCCTGACAGGGATCGCCGGCAGCTTTTTCAGGCCCTTCGCGTTGACAGTCGTGACGGCGATCATCGCATCGCTTGCTGTAGCGGTGACAGTGGTGCCGCTGCTGGCCTCCAGGCTGCTGAAGTCTGCCCCTGCGGAAAAGGTGGAAAGGCGCCTGCACTACAACTGGATGCAGCGCATCTACGTCCCGACCATCCAGTGGGCCACCGGCCATCGAGTGATCACGCTCGTCGTGGCGGCCGCGATGTTCGCCGGATCCA
>DATCPU010000251.1:0-1715 GCA_036569925.1 Candidatus Dormiibacterota bacterium | reverse complement strand
GCTGTTCGGTTTTGCGCCGCCGCGCGAGGTTTCACGGTCCGGGTAGCCTAGCCTTTCCTATTCACCACTGGCAGGAATTTCGGGCAATTACTGCACGTCGTGATTTTGGGCGCGCGCCGGTGTTCGGCTTTTTCGCCGCTGCTGAATCGGACTCTTTATGAAGGCGCTGGAGGGATCGGGATGGGCGAAGGGGCACATGCCCCAGCGGTCACGGCCCGCGGGGGGCGAGCGCACCCTGCAGGCCCCGGAACAGATCGGCTTCGGGGCATGCGGCAGCGAAGGCCAGGCGCACGCGGCGGGCGGTTTCGATGACGCGGGCGGCGATCTTGATCAGCCGCAGGCGCAAGGTGGCGAACTCGGCGCTCGCCAGGTCCCGTGCCTTGGGGATGGCCTCGCGCACGGTGAGCATCAGCCAATAGGCGGCGGTATGCAGCACCAGACGGACCTGGTTGGCGATGGCGGACCGGCAGGACGTGCGGTCGGAAGCCAATTGGGTCTTGTGCAGCTTGATCAGGTTCTCGGCCTGTCCGCGTGCGCAATAGAGACTGTCGTAGACCCATTCGGGCGAGCCGCGATCCAGATTGGTGACGACAAAGCGGATATCGAGCCCGAGCTTGGTCGCCTCGATGCGGGCGACGGCGCGCCGCTCGCGGTCCCAGGATTTGGCCTTGTGTTGGGTCTGGGCATAACCGCGCACGACCGTCTTGTCCGACAGGGCGCGCTCGGTGCGGATCGCGTCTGCCGTTTCGTCGACCTTCTTGGATAGGGGTCTGCTACCGGGCAGCCCGAAAATGTAATCGACGCCGTTGTTCTCGCACCACGCCATCGCCTCGGGCCGGGCGTAATGGCCGTCGCCCCGGAAGGCGATGCGCGTCTTGGGCCAGCGCCGGCGAATGTGCCGGACCAGACGGCGCAGGTGAGCCCGCACCTCGATGCCGGACGGTGTCTTGCCGGGCCGCAGCACGACCGCGACAGGACGGCTGCGTTCGGTGTCGTAGACGTGGATCGGCAGGAAGCAGCGCTCGTCATAATGGGCGTTGAAGAGCGACAATTGCTGGTGGCCATGCACCACATCGCAGGTATCGTCGATGTCCAGGATAAGGGACGCGGGCTCGCGTTCGTAGGACGCCATCCATTGATCGACGAGCGCCCAGGTGAGGCGGATCGCATCCCTCAACGAAGGCCCGTTCTCCAGCCGCGAGAGCGTCGGCTGCGAACACAGGTCCGCGCCGCTGTCGGGTAACCGCCCGCAGGCGAGCTTGAACGCCGGATCGGTGCGCAGACGATCCAGATCGTCGGCGTCCTCATAGCCGCACGAGATCGCGAAGACCCGAGCGCGGATCATGTCGGCAAGCGTGTGCGTGATGCGCACCGGGTTGCGACGGTCGGGAAAGCAGCGTGCCAGCCTCTCGGCGATGCCCAGACGCCGCTCGGCCATCGCCAGCAGCATCACCCCGCCATCCGAGGTGAGCCGTCCACCATCGAACGAGGCTGTGACGCTCTTGCGGAAAACGGCTGGAAACCAGAACGGCTGGAGATTATCGTCGGTCATGGCGGGTGTGGCACTCCCCCGATCGCGTGATTGACCCTGTCTCGACAACAGAATCATGCGCGCAATCTGCGGCTTATGCTACATCCGCCAACCCAAAATCACCGCCCTGGCGAATAAGATGGGCTAGGGATGCTGCTCCTGCCCAAAATCCGCCGTGCCGTGT
>DATCPU010000250.1:0-9518 GCA_036569925.1 Candidatus Dormiibacterota bacterium | reverse complement strand
CGACAGCGACCAGCTCCGGCGAAGGCTCGCCCTCGATGACGGCGCAATCGAGCGCGCCGGCGAGCACCTTGGCGCCGATCGCGGCCGACGGCTCGACGGTGATCGTCAGCTTGACCGCCGGATAGCGCGCCGAGAACGCCGCCAACCGGGAGGGCAGGTAGTAGCTGGCGCACGTTGGACTCGCGCCAAGATCCAGCGAACCTGCCTCCAGCGCCTTCATCGAGCGGGCTGTGTCATCCACTGTCTCGACCGCTCTCAGCGCGGCCCTGCAGGCAATGGCCAGCGCCTTGCCCGCATCGGTCAGCCGAACGCCCCGCCCGGCACGCTCCATGAGCTGAAGGCCGAGCGCGGCCTCGAAGTGGCGCAGCTGTTGCGTGACCGCTCCCTGGGTGAGGAAAAGGGATGCCGCCGCCTTCGAAACGTGCTCGGTCTCGGCGACTGCCACAAAGGTCCGAAGTTGCTCGAGGGTGAACTGGAACCGGCTCAAGGCTCGCAACAGCAATGCTAATGGATCCCACTACAAAAACTATTAGCGCTAATGCTCAACAAATCGAGGTCCGATCGTTGAACATCGTGCGGAGATCGGCCCGAATGGGCCAAAGGAGGTGGTGTGTCGTGAGTCTCAGAAAGGCGGGATCTACAAAAGGCGATCAGCGTGGCCAGGGAATGGTCGAGTACGCGCTGATCCTGGTTCTCGTTTCGATCGTGGTCATCGTAATTCTTCTAACCATGGGGAACCAGATTCAAAACGTCTTCTCCAACGTCGTCGCAGCCCTCGGATAAGTCATCGCTCGGGCCGGGTGCGCATGCCCGGCCCAAGCCGCCCTCTGGGCAGGGGCGTAACCCGGTGCGGTCTCTCCTGCTAGTTTCCGCGCATGCAGACCAAAGATCTCAAGGGTGCAGCAGGCAAGGCGTCGATGCGCCCATGGTGGCGGGGCGCCGTCTTCTATGAGATCTACATACGGAGCTTCGCCGACTCGAACGACGACGGCATCGGCGACCTGCCCGGCATCATGTCGAAGCTCGACTACCTCAAGAGCCTTGGCGTCGACGCGATCTGGATCACACCGTTCTATCCCTCGCCGCAGAAGGACCACGGCTATGACGTCGCCGATTACTTCAACGTCAATCCCGAGTACGGAACGCTCGCAGACTTCACCAGCCTCGTCGATCGTGCCCACCATCTTGGCCTGAAGGTTCTGGTCGACCTGGTCCCCAATCACACCTCGAACCAGCACCGCTGGTTTAAGGCGGCTGTCGCCACCCCCAAGAATGCCTATCGCTCGCGTTACTACTTCGCCGACGCGAAGCCAGACGGCTCTCCGCCCAACAACTGGGAGTCGGCGTTCAGTGGTCCGGCCTGGACGAAGGACAAGCGCAGCGGCCAGTGGTACCTGCACCTTTTCGCGCCCGAGCAGCCCGACCTGAACTGGTGGAACCCAGCGGTGCCCAAGGAGTTCGAGCGCATCGTGAAGTTCTGGCTGGACAAGGGTGCAGACGGTTATCGCATCGATGTGGCTTCTGCGCTGTTCAAGCGCAAGGACATGATCGACGGCCCCATGGTCAAGGACCCGTCGACGGGCCGGCCAAGGCTGGACCCCAAGTTCTTGATCACCGATCAACCCGCGGTTCACGATGTCTACCGCGCGTGGCGTCGAATCCTCAACCGGTACCAGCCCGCCCGCGTGCTGGTGGGCGAGATCTTCGATCCCGCACGACAGAAGCGGTACATCCTCCCGGACCAGCTCGACATGGCGTTCGCGCTGGTCAGGGCGCCATGGAACGCAGCGCTATGGAAGCAATCCATCGAGACCGACCGGCACGCTGCACGTGGCCCGATCGCGGCCCCCAGCTGGACCCAGTCGAACCACGACGTGATCCGGCATGTGACGAGGCTGGGCGGCGGCTCTACGGGTCGCGCCCGCGCTCGCGCCGCCCTGCTGCTCCTGTTGGGGCTGCCGGGCCAGGCATTTCTCTACCAGGGCGAGGAGCTCGGACTGGCGGAGGCGTTCGTGCCGGCAAGCAAACGCCAGGACCCTTTCTACATCCAGAGCAAGGGCAAGGAGGTGGGGCGCGACGGCTGCCGTGTTCCGTTGCCCTGGCGACGCGGCCGGCGAAACGCGGGATTTTCCAAAGCGGCGCCCTGGCTGCCGATGCCTCCTGGCTGGGACACTCTCGCGGTGGACGCCCAGGAGGCGTCAGCCGACTCCATGCTCACCTTCTACAAACGAGTGCTCGCGCTGAGGCGCCGGTTGGCGGAGACGCTGCCCAACCGGCTCAAGTGGTGTCCTGCGCCGGAAGGCGTTCTTTGGTACGAGCGAGGTCGCTTGAGGGTTGCCGTCAACTTCCTGGCACGCACGGTCGAGATCCCGGCCGGGGGGAGGCTGCTCATCACGAGCCACCCGTGGGTCCGCCACCGCGAAGGCAAGCTGACCCTACCGCCCAACAGCGGCGCCTGGCTCGGTCCCGTCTAACCACCCCTTTCAGGGCGTTGCCAGGCTGGTTCCCGTAGCCCGGCTACCCTCCGTAGGTGGCGTCAGGTGCGTGTCTAGGTTATCGCTAGCATTTCGCCCGGCTGTTGGCGTTGTTGGGCCGGCGCCGAGTTCGCCTGAGGACCCGTTGTTAACCAGCCGATAACCTACCCCCGGTCGCCAACCGCTAATGTTCGTGACATGGTGGTGGGGGTCCAGCAGGACTCGAGTCAAACAGGCCCAAATCCGGTCCCAGAGGCGCCCCGGTACCTCAATCGCGAGCTCTCCCGGCTCGATTTCGACGAGCGCGTGCTGGCGATGGCGGAGGACCCCAAGCTCCCTCTCTTGGAGCGGGTCCGATTCCTCGCGATCTTCAGCCAGAACCTCGACGACTTCTTCCAGGTCCGGGTCGCTGGGCTCAAGGAACAAGTCCTCGCAGCAGTCGCCGCGGCCTCGCCTGACGGGATGTCACCGCTCGAGCAGCTGAGGGCTATCCGCAGCCGGGTGGAGCAGCTGGTGGACCGCCAGGTGAGTCTTTTCAACGAGTCTTTGGTCCCTGACCTCGCGCAGGCGGGCATCGTGATCGTGCGCGCCAACGACGTGACCAAGAAGGAGCTCAGCCAGCTCCATTCGGTCTTCCGCCAGCAGATTTTCCCAGTGCTGACTCCGCTGGCCGTCGATCCCGGTCATCCCTTCCCTTATATCTCCCACCTTTCTTTGAACCTGGCGGTCATGGTCCGCGACCCGCAGCGCCACCAGCAGCGCTTCGCCCGCGTGAAGGTGCCACCGGTGCTGCCTCGATTCATCCCTCTCGTCGAGGGCCAGCGGTACGTGCCCCTTGAAGATGTGATCGCCCTCCACCTCCAATCCCTGTTCCCGGGTATGGAGGTCGTCGCCCACCATCCGTTCCGCGTGACCCGCGATGGCGACCTCGACGAGATCGACAGCGACGCCGAGGACCTCCTCGCCGCGATCCAGACTGAGCTGCGCCGGCGCCGACGCCACGCGCGCGTGGTTCGCCTCGAGGTCGATCCGGGGATGTCGGCCGAAGTGCTCGAGCTGCTGACTCGTGAGCTGGAGCTGCAGCCCTCAGACGTTTATCAAGCCAAGGGCCTGCTGGACCTCGGCAGCCTGAACGCGCTGTCGCACCTCGACCGTCCCGACTTGAAAGAAGAACCGTGGACCCCGACCACGCAACCGCGACTTCGCGGGCTCGGCGCGGAGGTCCCCGACCTGTTTGCCGTGCTGCGTGCCGGCGACGTGCTGGCACACCATCCGTATGACTCGTTCGCCACTTCGGTCGAGGCTTTCATCGACCACGCTGCCAGCGACCCCAACGTGCTTGCGATCAAGCAGACCCTTTATCGAACCTCGGGTCCGGCCAGCCCGATCGTCAGAGCGCTGATTCGCGCGGCGGAGGCCGGCAAGCAGGTGGTCGCGCTGGTCGAGTTGAAAGCACGCGGCGACGAGCAGGCGAACATCACCTGGGCGCGCGCGCTGGAAGAGGCCAACGTTCACGTGGTGTACGGGTTGGTCGGTCTCAAGACCCACGCCAAGGTGACTTTGGTGGTCCGGCGTGAGGGCCGGCACATCCAGCACTACCTCCACGTCGGCACCGGCAACTACAACCCGAGCACCGCTCACCTGTATGAAGACGTGAGTCTCCTCTCTGCTGACGCGGACCTGGGCGCTGACGTGACCGAGCTCTTCAACCTGCTCACGGGTTACAGCCGGCAGAATCGCTACCGAAAGCTGCTCGTGGCCCCCACCAGCCTGCGTGCAGGGATCAAGCAGCTCATCGAAGGGCAGGCGGTGGTGGGCGGCCGAATCCTGATCAAGGTCAACAACCTCGTCGACCCCGAGATCATCGACGCGCTTTACGCGGCGTCGCAAGCCGGTGCCCAGGTTGACCTGATCATCCGCAGCATGTGCTCGCTGCGGCCGGGCGTCCCGGGCCTCTCCGAGCGCATCAGGGTCCGCTCGATCGTCGGCAGGTTCCTCGAGCACTCACGCATATTCGCCTTCGGCGGCGCCGAGCCCGAGTACTACCTCGGATCCTCGGACATGATGCCGCGCAACCTGGACCGTCGCGTCGAGGCGGTGGTGCCGGTCTCCGACGCCAAGCTCTCAGCGCGGCTGTCCCAGATCTTCGAGATTTTGCTGGCCGACGACGTCCTCGCATGGTCGCTCGGTCCCGACGGTGGGTGGCAGAAGGTGCCCAACATCCACGGCCTCAACTCGCACAAACGCTTCCAGGAGCTCGCGCTCGAGAGCGCTCGCGGCAACGGGATCGCCAACGGTGTCGTCAACGGAGTTGTCACCACCGTCCCGCATGCTCGAACGTGAGGTAAAGCTCGGAGCCGGACCCGCGTTTCGCCTCCCCGATCTCAGCGGGGTGGTGGACGGTGCCACCGTCACGCCGCCAGAGGCCGTTCGACTCGAAACCGTGTACTACGACACGGCCGATCTCCGGCTCGCGCGCTGGGGCGTCTCTCTGCGGCATCGCCGTGGTGAGGGCTGGACGTTGAAGCTGCCACCCGTCCACCAGTCAATCGACGGCCAGCCGGCGCAGCTGCTCCAGCGAGACGAGCTCAACTTCCCGGGCGGCGCCACGAAGCCGCCGGCGGGAGCGTTGGCCGTCGTCCGTGCCTACGTGCGCACCGCCGAGCTCATCCCTGTCGCGCGCCTATCGACAGTGCGGCGCCGCGTCCGATTGCTCGATGCCACGGGCGTTCGGCTCGCCGAGGTCGTTGATGACGAGGTGTCAGTGCGCGACGGCCGTCGCGTGGCCGCGCGGTTCCGCGAGATCGAGGTCGAGGTCAGCGGCGATGCCGACGCCATCGTGGCTCCGCTGGTCGCCCGATTGCGCGGCGCGGGCGCCGGCGCGCCCGATCCAACACCCAAGCACATCAGGGCTCTCGGTCCCCGAGCGATGGAGCCGCCAGAGGTGGCGCCGCTCGCCGTGGAGGCTGAATCCCCGGCTCGAGAGGTCATCAGGAGCGTCATTGCCCAGTCAGTCGCGGCTCTTCTCTACCACGATCCTCTGGTGCGGACGAGCGGCGATCCGGAGGCGGTGCACCAGGCGCGTGTGGCGACACGCAAGCTGCGGTCGCACCTTCGGACTTTCGGGCCACTGCTCGACCCGGAATGGAGCGATCCGTTGCGAACAGAGCTCGGTTGGGTGGCACTGAGCCTGGGCGCCGTGCGCGACCAGGAGGTGCTGCTCGAAAGGCTGCGCGAGAGGGCAAAGTCACTGCCCGCCAACGACCTGCGCTCAGCGCTGGGAGTCCTCCATCTGCTCGAGGTCGACATCGAGGGACTGCGGAAGAAGCTGCTCGCCGATCTCGACTCCACGCGGTACGTCGATCTGCTCGAGCGCCTCGTCGCTGCAGCCCACTCTCCTTCTACTTTGCCGGAAGCAGACCAGCCCGCCGGGGCCGTGCTGCCTGCGTTGGCCACCTCTCCGTGGCGGCGGTTGCGGTCGGGAGTCAAGAATCTCCCTGATCCTCCCGCGGACGCGGATCTTCACCGCATTCGCATCCTCGCCAAGCGCGCTCGTTATGCGGCTGAGGCCGTTGCGCCGGTGGTGGGTGACGGCGCGGTTTCGTTTGCTCGCAACGCGGCCAAGCTGCAGACGATCCTGGGCGAGCATCAGGACAGCGTCACCGCCCAGGCATGGCTGCGGGGCACGCGCATCGGAGGCCGACGCGCCTTCGTCGCCGGCGAGCTCATCGCGATGGAGCACGTCGCGGCGGAGGAGGCGCGCAAGAAGTGGCCGAAGATCTGGAAAGCGCTCGACCGCAAGGCGCTCCGCGACTGGATGCCCGCCAAATAAATGCCGACCCTCTATTTCGTGCGGCACGCCAAGGCCGGTAACCGAACCCGTTGGGAAGGGAACGATCGCGAGCGCCCGCTGACGAAGAGCGGACGTAAGCAGGCGGAAGAGCTGGTGACGATGCTGGGTCACCAGCCGATCTCCGCAGTCTGGTCGAGCCCGTACCTTCGCTGCGTGCAGACCGTGGAGCCGATCGCGAAGGCCCGGAAGCTCAAGGTCCAGGAGACGCGTCACCTCGCCGAAGGCGCGAGGTTGAAGGGAGCGTATCGATTCATCGAGGACCCCGACCTCGACGACACGGTGCTGTGCACGCACGGGGATGTGATCATGGAGCTGGTCGACGATCTGATCAGGCGCCGCATCGTCAAGGCCTCGCAGGCTGCGTACGACAAGGGGTCGACGTGGGCCGTCGAGGTCGAGGACGGATCGCCTGTCGGCGCGCGCTACATCCCTGCGCCGTGACGGCGCTGGGGACGGCGATGCGCGCTGCGCTGGCTGCCGCCGCCGACCCCGAACGGGCTCCTGGAATGCAGGCTTACATGAAATCGGAGATGCCCTACCGGGGCATCTCGGCGCCCGATATGCGGGCAATCTCCAAACGCATCTTTGCTGACCACCCGCTCGAGACCTGCGATGAATGGCGCGCTGCGGTGCTGGAGCTGTGGCGGGAGGCGCGGTTTCGCGAGGAGCGCTATGCGGCGATCGAGCTCCTAGGCGATCGCCGACACAAGGACTGCAGGACGCCCGATGTGCTGCCCGTGTATGAGGAGCTCATCACCACCGGCGCCTGGTGGGATTACGTCGACGCTGTCGCCGGCCATGTGGGAAACCTGCTGAGGTTGCATCCGAAGGAGGTGCGTCCTGTCATGCGCGCCTGGAGCAACAACAAGGACATGTGGAAGCGGCGGGTCTCGATCATCTGCCAGATCTCGTTCAAGAAGGACACCGACCTTGACCTGCTCTATGCCAACATCGAGCCCAACCTTGTGGACCGGAGATTCTTCATCCGCAAGGCCATTGGCTGGGCGCTCAGGGCTTATGCATGGACCGATCCCGAGGAGGTGGCACGCTATGTGGCCGCAAATGAGGCGAGATTGAGCGGCCTGAGCAAAAGGGAAGCGTTGAAGAACATCGTGCCAAGCGAAGGCCCCTCTCCCCTTAGGGGGAGAGGGAGTAATCGGCGATGACGGTCACCCTTCGTGGCGTCGGGGTGGGGGAGGAGCAGGTTGTCGCCGTGGCGCGTCACGGCGAGGCGGTCGCGCTCGCGCCGGCTGCGAAGGCGAAGATGGTCCGCAGCCGTATGCGGGTCGAGAAGGCAGCCTCGTCGCGCGAGCCCGTTTACGGGGTCTCGACTGGTTTTGGAGCTCTGGCGGGAACTCGTGTCCCGCCCCTGCGACAGCCAGAGCTGCAGCTGGCGCTGATCCGCTCCCATGCCGCGGGCATGGGGCCGCCAGTTGACAACGAGGTGGTGCGCGCGACGATGCTGCTGCGGGCTCGCACGCTCTCAATGGGGCTGTCGGGCGTCAGGCCGGCGGTGGCCGAGGCGCTCATTGCACTGTTGAACGCAAAGATCACCCCAGTTGTGCCGCGGCATGGGTCGGTCGGCTGCAGCGGCGACCTCGCCCCCCTTGCCCACATCGCACTGGCCCTGGTGGGCGAGGGCGAGGTTGTGGACCCCGGAGGCGTGACCCGGCCCGCGCTCCAGGCGCTCAGGGCGGCCAAGGTCAAGCCGCTAAAGCTTGAGACCAAGGAAGGGCTCTCACTCATCAACGGCACCGATGGGATGCTAGGCATGCTCGCCCTCGCATGCGCTGACGCCGAAAGATGCTTCCGCATCGCGGACATCACCGCAGCGATGTCGGCCGAGGCCCTGATGGGAACCGACAGGACTTTCCAGAAGCAGCTGCACGACATACGCCCCCATGCGGGCCAGGTCGCGAGCGCAGCGAACCTGATCATGATGCTGCGCGGCTCTGGCATCGTTGCGTCGCACAGGCACTCGCAGCACGCGGTCCAGGACTCCTACTCGGTTCGGTGCAGTCCGCAGGTTGCGGGGGCTGCGCGCGACACGCTCGAATTTGCTCGCCGCACAGCGGCGGTCGAGCTCGCATCGGTGGTCGACAACCCCGTGGTGCTCGAGAGCGGCGAAGTCGAGTCCACGGGCAACTTCCATGGTGAACCCCTGGCCTTTGCCGCTGACTTCCTCGCCATCGCCGCCGCCGAGGTCGGGGCGATCTCGGAGCGGCGGCTGGACCGTCTGCTGGATCCGCATCGGTCAGAGGGCCTGCCGCCGTTCCTCGCAGAGGAGCCTGGCGTGAACTCGGGGTTGATGGTTGCCCAGTACACGGCGGCTGCGCTAGTTGCCGAGAACCGGCGCCTGGCCGCGCCGGCGAGCGTCGATTCGATCCCCACGTCCGGCATGCAGGAGGATCACGTCTCGATGGGTTGGGGTGCGGCACTGAAGCTGCGGACCGTGCTCGACAACCTCACACATATCCTTGCCGTCGAGCTGGTCGCGTCCGCGCGCGCACTCGACCTTCGCGCGCCATTGAAGCCCGCGCCGGCCACCGCCGCGGTGCGCGACCTGGTTCGCACAATCGTGGCGGGACCGGGGCCTGATCGGTTTCTTGCGCCTGAGCTGGAAGCTGCGGAGCTGCTGGTCCGCACCGGGGCTGTGGTGGCCGCAGCCGAGGCTGTGACCGGCCACCTCAAATGACGAGGACGATTCGCGCGCCCCGCGGTTCCGGAATGAGCTGCCTTGGCTGGTCGCAGGAAGCCGCCATGCGCATGCTGATGAACAACCTCGACCCTGAGGTCGCGGAGCGGCCCGACGACCTCGTCGTCTACGGCGGCACTGGAAAGGCAGCGCGATCGTGGGAGGCGTTTGACGCGATCGTGCGCGAGCTGAAGGTTTTGAAAGGCGACCAGACCCTGCTCGTCCAGTCGGGCAAGCCGGTCGGCGTTTTCGACACGCACGAGTGGGCGCCGAGGGTGCTCATCTCCAACTCGATGCTCGTGCCCGAGTGGGCGACGTGGGAGGAGTTCCGGCGACTCGAGGCGCTCGGCCTGACGATGTACGGCCAGATGACCGCAGGATCTTGGATCTATATCGGAACCCAGGGCATTCTTCAGGGCACGTACGAAACCTTTGCCGCCATTGCGCGCAAGCGCTTCCACGGGTCGCTGGCAGGCACGATCACATTGACGGCGGG
>DATCPU010000249.1:0-13491 GCA_036569925.1 Candidatus Dormiibacterota bacterium | reverse complement strand
GCCCACCACTCCCGCGGCTTTTCGTCGGCAGGCTGGGACGTCGACTCGCCAAAGCTCCACCCATCGAGATCCGGAGCCTCGATCCCGTGCCGGCCCAGCAGTGTGGCGATCTGTGTCCGGTGGTCGTCGCCGTGGTGGACCGTCTGCACGAGCGGAAGCCAGTCCGGCATGAGCTCAAGGTCTTCGCCGCGTTGAAATGGAAGGACGGCCTCTGGGTCTCTCTCGGTCTGCAGAGTCTCCTCCCAATGCTCCGCCAGCAATTGCGCGGGTGCGCCCAACTCGCCGAGCGGCCGCGGTTCGCTGACGAGCACGCGGTCCTTGGGAACCTTCCCGGTCACCAGACGCAGGTAGCCCGCCTCAGACCGGACGATGTGGTTGAAGAGCGAATCGATGCTGCCATAGACGTCGCTTTCCGCCGGCAGCGCCGTCTCGGGCCGGCCGTTGCAGAACTCGAGCAGGCGGTCGCCCGCCCATGAGTTGCGGCGGAATAGAGCGAGCACAGGGTGCACACCACCAGAGTAGGGAAACCAGGCGGGAGAGGATATTGATGCCTTGTCAGTGAGCTGGCCTTTTGACCCCACCGTCTACCTCGGTCTCGTGCTCATTTATCTGGGCCACGCGTGGCTGGCTCGCGGCGTGCTGGATTTCCAGCGCCACCATTCCCTCTACTTCGGGCTCGGGCTCCTCACGATCTGGGTGGCGCTCGAATCTCCAATCGATACGATCGCCGACCATTACCTCGACAGCGTCCACATGCTGCAGCACGTGCTGCTCGGCTTCGTCGCCCCGCCGCTCATGCTGCTTGGGCTCTCGCGAGGGATGATCGCGAGGGTCGTGCGGGTCCCCGGCGTTCGTGCGCTGACCGAACCCGTTCCGGCGCAGCTGATCGCCGGCGCCGTGATGATCGGATGGCACATACCGGTTCTGTACGACGCCACGCTTTACTCCGAGCCCCTCCACGTCACTGAGCACATCACCCTCATCGCGGCGGGCTTATTGCTCTACTGGCCGATGCTCGACGCGACGTCGGCGTTCTCGCGATGGCGAATGTCCCCAGTCGTCAAGCTCATCTACATGCTTGTCGCGACCCTGCCCCAGGACGGCGTCGCCCTGGCGCTGATATTCTCGCGCGTCCCTTTCTACGAGTACTACGTCCACGCGCCTCGATTGGTGGCGTCGCTGACGCCGGTCGTCGACCAGACAGTTGCCGGGGCTGTCCTGATGGTCTTTGGCAAGGCCACCATCGCCATCGCCGCCCTCGCCGTTTTCTTCCGCTGGTTCGGCAGTGAGCAGGCGGCGGACAGAGCGCTATGAGACTGACCGCGCAGGCCGGATTATCGGATCGATGTCGCCGCGTCGGCAAGAATCGCCGGCCAGTCATATCCTGGGGGCGGGTACCTGCGATCCAGGTGAGTGGCAATCGTTGGTGTCGGCGCCCACAGGTTCCATTGGTTTCCGAAAAGCACCTGTCGCCAGCAGAAGTACCAGGCCATTGCCGCGACCGACAACAAGGGTGACGGTCCCGCCACTCCCCTCAGCAGCTTCAAGGGATTACGAATCTCAAATTTCGTGAGGCTGAACCAAAGGCCGGCATCAGTATTTCCGTGAGCGCGCCCATAGGACCCAAAGACGCGTTCCGTTTCGCGTAGAACCGACTTTGACGTTAGGAAGGTCAGACAGGTAGACGCAACGGTTCGCCACTCACGGCCTTCAAACGCAATCTTTCGCGTCGGGTACCGATGCAAGGCCCTGTTGTAGTAGTTGAGATGGTCATATGGCGTCGCAAACGCTACATCGCTTTGGGTTTGCATGAAGCGAATCATGGAAGGAAATTGGCCTGGGAAATAGAAGTAGTCGTCCTCCGAAAAGTAGACGAGCTCCGAGTAATTCTGCTGCAGCAGCAGTTTCGTTTGGAGGGCGAAGGTCATCTGGTTGCCAATGCCATCTAATGGAATGAGCTCCAGGTCGCCAGGCGCAAAGTACTTCCGAAAGAGTGCCGCATAATCTGGCGGACATCCGTCGAGCAGGACCAGGAGCTTGACCCTCAGCGAGCCGATAGACTCGCGGAACGACCGAAGGCAGAGTTCAGCCAGCTTCAGCTTGTTGTCGGCGAAGACGAGCGGAATTCGGGAGACTTTTGGGTAGACGCGATAGGCAACCGTCACGTCATAGCTGTGCGAAGACACTTCTTGCTCCAGATAATGGCTGGGATGGAGAGGCGCCGAGTTGCCGCGGCTAATTGCAATGCTACAAGCGCGCCGTTGCTCTGGGCTGCGTCAAAGATCTCGGAGCTTGCGCCGGCTCTAGCCTCAGCTAACCAGTCACGGCCGACTGCAAACGTGGTCTGGCATTGAGCTCGTTCCCAATTGGATTTCTGGCCAAGGCATACGTCGCGGTATTCGGCCGCAAGATGTTCTACAGCTGGAACTCGATGCTCTTGTTGCTGGCGGCGCGAGGGATCTGCGTCACCGATCCCATGGCCGACGCTATCGGGCCCTCTGAAAATACGTTCCTGCGCCGCTGGCAGGCGATCTCGCCGTTAACCGTATTTGACATTGGCGCCAATGTTGGCGTGTATTCAGGATTCCTAAAACAACTCTGCCCGCAGGCGCAGATATGGGCGTTTGAACCGCACCCTGAGACTTTCAAACGATTGTCAGTCGAGGCTGCTAAGAGCGGCTTTGTTGCCATCCCGGCCGGCCTGAGCGACAAAAAAGGGGGAGGGCGCCTCTACGACTACGCATCGGGCCCAGGTTCGCCGCACGCGAGCCTGTATCGAGAAGTTATCGAAGGCATTCACCACTCAGACGCCATTGCTTTTGAAGTCGATATCACAACGATCGACGATTTACTGTCGTCTGGTCCCCCGGTGACCTTGAATCTGCTCAAGGTTGATGCCGAAGGCCACGAGCTGGCAATCCTGAAGGGGGCCTCGAAGTCAATCGCAGAGGGCAAAATCGACGTCATTCAGTTCGAGTTCAATGAGATGAATGTGGTCAGCCGCGTATTTCTTCGTGACTTCTACGACGCGTTACCGCGATTCTCCTTTTACAGAATGGTCATTGACGGCCTCGCTCCGCTCGGCAAATACCGCGCACGAACGCATGAGCTGTTCTTCAGCCACAACATCGTTGCAATTCGGGACAACGTCGCCTACGCAAGCAAATTACTGTAGGGCCCGCTGTCAGTCGCGTTCATTGCTCGCGCGACAGCTTAGAAACAAGCGACGAGCACGCGGGAGACCTTCAGCCTCTTCAGCTACTTCCCGACTTGCGCCGATGGCTTGCGCAGGTGCTTGGCCGGGTCGACCCCCTCGAGCTTCATGTCGTTTTCCAGCATCTCTCGAACCAGCTCGTCGAAGGTGACAGTCGGCGTCCATCCGAGCTTCTCAGCGGCCTTGGTGGCGTCGCCTCGTAGCTCCGCGACATCTGCGGGCCGCATGTATGCGTCGTCGACCTGCACGTATTTCTTCCAATCGAGTCCGACCAGGCCAAAGGCTGCCTCGACGAAATCCTTGACCGAACGTGTGTTGCCCGTGGCGACCACATAATCGTCGGGCTCGTCCTGCTGAAGCATCAACCACATCGCGTTGACGTAATCGCGCGCGTGGCCCCAGTCGCGTTTTGCATCGAGGTTGCCCATCCGCAGCTTGTCCGTCTTTCCCGCCAGGATCTGCGCCACTCCACGCGTCACCTTGCGCGTCACGAAGTTCTCGCCTCGGCGCGGCGACTCGTGATTGAACAGGATCCCGCTGCAGGCGAACAGGTGATGAGCCTCGCGGTAGTTGATGGTCATCCAGTGCGCATAGAGTTTCGCTATCGCATACGGGCTTCTCGGCCGGAAGGGCGTGGTCTCGTTCTGTGGTGGAGCCGACAGACCGAACATCTCCGAGGTCGATGCCTGGTAGAAGCGCACGGGCAGCCCCAGCGTCCTGACCGCCTCGAGCAGCCTGGTCGTTCCGACACCGTCGGTGTCGCCTGTGTATTCGGGCTGGTCGAAGGAGATCTGCACGTGGCTTTGCGCCGCAAGGTTGTAAAGCTCGTCAGGCCTCACGGTTTTGACGAGCCGGTTCAGGCCGCCGGAGTCGGTCATGTCGCCGTAGTGGAGGACGAAGCGAGAACCTTCCGCGTGGGTCGGATTGGCGTGCTGCAAATGGTCGATCCGCCCCCGGTTCATGGTCGAGGATCTCCTCACGACGCCATGAACCTCGTACCCCTTGTCCAGCAGGAGCTCGGCCAGGTAAGAGCCATCCTGCCCTGTTATGCCAGTGATCAGCGCTCTTCGCGGCACAGGGAAAGAGTCTAGGGCGTCGCGTTGTCGGCGCGGGTTTGCTTGGCGCCTGGCGCGCCGTAACACTCGACCCAGCTCTTCATGATCTCCGGCCAACCGAATGCGGCCCTCACGCGCCGCTCGCCGGCCGCGCCGAGGCGCGCTGCCAATGCCGGATCGCGGGCGAGCCGCTCCAGCGCGCCCGCGAGCAGAGCAGGATCCGCGGGCGGCACCAGCAGTCCGCTTTCCTGGTCTTCGATGATGTCGGTGATTCCACCGGCGCGGCTGCCAACCACAGGCACGCCGCAGCTCATGGCCTCCAGGAGCACGACACCAAGGCCCTCGGTGTCGCCGCGAGAATCGACGATCGACGGCAGCACCAACACGTCGGCGGCCGCAAATGCCTCCTGCAGGGCTTTGTCGTCAACACGTCCGCGAAAGTCGACGCGGCCCTCGGCGCCTCCAGCGCTCGCCTGCGTCTCCAACGCGGCTCGCTCCGGCCCCTCGCCAATCACGGTCAAGCGCGCGCGAACATCGGACGGTAGGCGCGTCAGCGCATCGATGAGGTAGGTCACACCCTTGCGCTCGACCAGGCGACCGACAAACAGGATGCGAAACGAGCCGTCGCCCGCCGAGCGGCGCACTGCAGGGGAGTCCGCAAAGCCGAGCGTATAGGGAATGACACGCACCTGGACATTGGCGAAGCGAGCGATCTCACGCGCGGTGTATGACGAGATGGCGACTATCTCATCGGAGGTCCGCAGAGCCCAGCGCACAAAGGCGCGCATCACGGGCAGCGAGCTTTGCACCCAGCGCAGCTCGGCGCCGTACCAGGTCGTAACCATGCGCGCGCCGCGCCCTATGGCCCGGCGGGCCACCCAGCCGAACAGCACGTGAGGCACGGGCCAGTGGACGTGGATGATGTCGAATTGCTCTCGGCGGGCGAGCCGCCAGATCCCCCATAGGCCACCTGCGATGTAAAAGAGCGGGAGCACGCGATAGAGCGGCGACCGTCGCATGCGGTCGGGTGCAGCCTCGTCGTGCGTCAGGTCCTCCCAGCGAGCGAAGAAGTAGCGGAAGCGGTGGACGCGAATCCCTTCATATGAGTCGCCGCCGCCGCCTCGATACGCGGAGGTGAAGACTTCGACGTCGTAGCCGGCCGCCGGAAGCCGCTTCAACAGCTCCACCAGCCAGGGCACTATCACGTCCTCCCGCGAGCGCGGGAATGCGGTCACAACGTGGAGGACGCGCATCTGACCGCACTATACCCGGCGGGTTCCGCACCTCCGAGACGAGCCATTGCCTCACAAACTGCGCACAGGTTCGCGTATTCGGCGCGTGCGATAGCCTGACCGCAAATGATCCTTCGCCGGAGCATCCTCACGGTTCTCATCCAGGTCTTCCAGCTGATCGCGCTGGTTGCCGTCACGATCCTGGTGACACGGGTCACCGGCGCGCAAGGCCGAGGCATCTACACGCTCGCGACCTCAGTCGCCGGCCTGTCGGCTTTTGTCACGGGCCTTGGGATCAGCTGGGCGGGTATCTATTACATCGGCAAGCGGCAGTTTCCTCTCGCCGCTGTGGTCTCGACGCTGCTCAGCGTCTCGTCGGTTGCCGCGGGCGTGACGATGGCGATCCTGGCCGCCGCATATGTCGTATTCCAGCCGACGTACTTCCACGAGATGACCCCAGCGCAGGCGGCGCTCATGGTCGCGCTTACGGGGCTGTATCAGCTTTTCAACACGAGCTCGTCCATTGTGCTCGGCCTCAACCGCCCGCTCGAGTACGCAGGGCTGAGCTTGCTCCAGGTGGTTTTGGCGCTCGTCCTCCAGGCCGTCCTTGCCCTGGCCGGATATCTCAACGCGACCTCTGCCCTGGTCGCCCTCGCGATCGGGCTGGCCATAAGCGCCGCCCTGGGGTGGGTGCTCGTAGGGCGAGTGGCGCCCATCCGATTTGGCTTCGATTCGGGCATTCTTCGGAGCTTTCTCAACTTCGGCCTACGCGGGTACGCAGCGACGCTGATGATGACGGTGAGCTATCGGCTGGACGCTCTGATCGTCAACGGCCTGAGCGGCGTGGCCAGCGTTGGCTACTACTCGATCGCCACTGCGATGGCGGAAGCACTGTGGTACGGAGCCAACGGCCTCGCACTTGTGATGTTCCCCCAGATCTCATCAATGGAAAAAAAGGAGGCAGACCGCATCACGCCGGTGGTCTGCCGGAACGCCGTTTTCGTCACCCTGGTCGGCGCCGTCGTCATGTTTGCGCTCGGCCAGGTGCTCATCCTGACGGTCTTCGGTTCGGCCATGAGGCCGGCGGTGCATCCGCTCTGGCTGCTCCTGCCAGGCATCGTCACCCTGACTGTGGCGAAGATCATCTCGAGCTACCTGAGCGGAATCGGCAAACCGATCCTCAGCACCTACCTGGCCGCGGGCTCGATGATCCTCACTGTCGCTCTCGACCTGCTTTTGATACCTCGCTACGGTATCAGCGGGGCGGCCGCCGCCTCGAGCATCGTCTACACGTGCACAGCGGCCGCCGCGGTCTGGATCTTCAAACGCGAATCGGGAGCCGGCTTGCTCGAGACATTGGTCGTCAAGCCTGACGACTTCGTGCGCTACAGACGCGTTTTCGATTCGATGGTGAGGAGCCTGCGCGCCGCGGCGCCCGCAAGGCCTTGACCTCTGGCCGCGCCTGTCACGGCCGGCGGACGGCGGCGGGCGCGGATTCGGCCAGCAGCTCTGCCTTCGGAACGGTCAGCACGACCCCGGCCACGTTCTTCCACGCACGCCGGCGATGCCCGCGCGGGTCGGCCAGGCCGATCACGGCCCGTCCAAGCAGGGCCAGGCGTAGGAGCGGAAGCGTTCGCGGCCTGTGTTTGGCGTGGAATCTGAGCGCCGATCGCGTGTTGAGGGGCCAGACGTGCGACCGATCTGCGCTCGAGCCGCCGCCCTCGTGGAACGCCTCCACCGTCGGCAGGTAGATGACCTTCTTGCCGCGCTGCCACGCCTGCAGGCAGAGCTCCACGTCCTCGTAGTACATGAAGTAGCCCTCGTCGAGCCCGCCGAGCTCGGTCAACAGGTCGCGACGAATGGCGACGCAGGCTGCACACACCATGTCGACCTCAGTCGCCTCGGTCGCGTGTAGGCACGCGTCGTAGCTTTTGAAGCGCTTGCCACGGGCGAGCACCGGGGTGAGGAAGGGGAAGAACCGGCGGGCGCGGTTGAGGAGCATCGTGCCGAGCGACGCCACCGGATACGCGGAGATGTTGATCGAGCCATCCGCCTCGCGGAGGCGGGGGCCGACGATCGCAACGTCTTGGTGCTCGTGCAGGTAGGCGACAAGCGCGGCGGCGGTCGCAGGCGGAATCACGCTGTCGGGGTTCACCAGCACCACGACGTCGTCGCGGCAACGTGCGAGCCCCTGGTTGACGGCGCGTGCAAAGCCGGCGTTCTGGTCGTTGGCGATGAGATCGACGTGCGGGAACAGCCGGCGTACGACGTCGGCCGTTCCTGCGTTGTCGACGACGACCACATGCAGGTCGGCTTTGAGAAGCGCTTCGAGGCAGGCGGCCACAGATCCCGCCGAGTTGTAGGTGACGACGATGGCATCAGCCATTGCCGCGTCAATGGTACCGAGGGATCTGTGAGGCGCAGGCCTACGGTTTGGCTGCGCTCGGCGTGGCGATCATTCCAGCCACCGTCCTGACCGCTCGAGTGTAGTAACCAATATCCCGTGGCTGGATCACGATCGTCTCGAGGATGCCGGCGCCCGACTCCTTGCGAAAGACCACGAGGGTAGCGATTGCTGTCAGCGTGTAGACGACGCTCGACGCCGCCGCCGCTCCCGCGATTCCATAGCGAGGAATGAATATGAGGTCGAGCGCTACGGTCAGGATGACGCTGCCGGCGGCAATGTACGTCGAGTAGATCGGGCGCCCGATGCCGCTGAGGTAGCTCGACAGAACTTTCGCTCCGCTCAGCGCGAGGATGCCAGGCAGCAGGAGGAGCAGCGGTTGCGCCGCCCCGAGCATCACGGCGCCAAATACGAGCTCAATGACCCACCGCCCGACCACAGCCGCGAACACCACGGCCAGCAAGGTCAGGAACCAGACGTTGCGACTCACCACTGGGGTCAAGCGGTTCGCAGCCTTGCGGTCGAGCGATGCGACATGAGGAAACATGACGGTGCTCAGTGCGCCGGCCATGTTCCAAATGACCTCGGCCATCGCGACGGCGATCGAATAGATGCCGACGCTGGCCACCCCGAGCAGCGCGTTCACGATGAGCGAATCCAGGCGGTAGTTGAAGAACATCAGGAGGTTCGCTACGTAGCCCTTCAGCCCAAAGCCCAGCAGTTGGCGCAGCACATTGCGGTCGAGACCGAAGCGCAATGTCACGTACCGGCTGGCGACTACGAACCCGGCGATTCCACCAAGCGTCGCGCCCGCGAGCCATGCGCCCAGGGCCAGGGTCGGGTCGAGCCGTCCCGCCAGGGCGAGGATCGCCTGCAAAGCGAAAGTGATCACCCACTGAACGAGGCTCACCGCAGCGAATTGGATCGGACGGTTGGTGGCCAGGATTATGGATGCCAGCGTGGCGGCGAACTGGACCACGGGCACGAGGGCCAGAGTGACCACGAGCTGGGCATTGCTGATCGCTGCGAAGTAGGAGTCGCGGAAGAGCAGAAACCCAGCGCCGAGGCCAGTCAATGTGACGGCGGACGAGACCAGGCTGCTGGTGAGCAGGGTGCCGGCGACGGCGCCCACCGGGAACAAACGCCGGCCTATGAAGTAGGTTGCGGCCCAGCCGAGGCCGAGCGCCGTTATCGCTGTGCCCATGGTCACCAGCAGCGACATCAGCGTGAAGATGCCCTTGCCTGAGGCACCGGTCGCGCGCGTCACGACCACGTTGATTCCAACCAGCGCGGCGAGCTGGGTGATCTGGAGCACGAACGTGAGCGTGCCTCTCCGCACCATCACGCTACCTCGACGTTGACCGTTGGTTTCACTGCCGGGCTCTAGAGTACGGTTCGATTCGTGCGTCCAATTCGGCTTCCCATCATGGCAATCCTGACTGTGTGCACGCCGGCCTGTGGTCCTGTGAAGCACGGGTGACGAGCCCGGCCATCTCGCCGCCGGCGCGAGAAGGCACGCCGCCCGCGGCCGCGGCGCAACTCTTCGACCGAGCGCCCAATGTCCTCGTGCCGCTTCTGGTGCTGACCCTGCCACTCGAGTTCACGCAGAAGTTCACGGCGCTCTCAGTGGTGCAGGTGAGCCGGGTGGTCATCGCCGCCTGCCTTGTGACACTGCTCGCGCAAAAAGCATTCGGCTTGCGCGAGGTGCGCTTGCCGCCGATGCGGGTGTGGCTGCCGGTGGTTTGCTTCATCGGCTACGCGGCCGTGAGCGCAGCATTTTCGGGCTCACTTCCCGGCATGAAGACTGTCGCCGCCATGGTCGTCTACAGCTTTATGGCCCTTGCTCTGTACAACTGGTGCGGCACGGTCTGGGACCAGAGTCGCTTCTGGACGTGGCTTGCGATCTCCGTCATCGCGGTGTCGATTGTGGGCCTCGTCGAGGCGGTGACCGGAAAGTTGATCTGGAACGCGCCCAAGTCAGGCTTCCCCCGGATCAACTCCACGTTCAAAGACCCCAACATCTACGCGCGCTTCCTTAGTTTCGGCGCCGTCGCCTCAGTCGTCCTGGCCTCCCGAATACGCGCGGGCGCCCGGGCAGTGTTGGTCGCTGCGCTGATCCTGGCGGCCGCGGCGCTGCCATTCACCTTCTCGCGCCAGGGCTGGGTCCTTGGAGCGCTCGTCCTGCTGCTGGCTGCCGTCATGGCAGCGGACCGGAGGCGTGCTCTTGGCCTTGTCGCGCTCGCCTTCATAACTTTCGCAGCGGTCGCGCTGCTCGATCCCCAGGTCCGAGACCGCTGGAGCGTGCTTGGCGACATCCTGACCACAGCGCGCCCTCGCGTGTACAGCGGCGCGCTCGCGTTCGTCAACGTGCTGCCGCTCGACACCGCGCGGCGCTATCTGGTGGCGGCCGGCTTCCAGATGTTCTACGACCACCCGCTGTTTGGAGTGGGCTTCGGCAACTTTCCCGCCAGCATGCTGGGCGCGTATGCGGGATTCATCGCCGGCGACAGCAAGACGATCGATTCGCACACCTCGTTCGTGACCATCATTGCCGAGCTCGGCCTGGTCGGTCTCGCGCTGGCGGCGTGGTGGGCCTTCGAGTTCTTGCGCTCCACCGTGAAGTCGTTCGGCTCGCCGGTCCGCCGGCCATTTGTCACCACCGCCTTGCTCGCGCTGCTGCTCATCCTGCTCGTGAGCCAGCTCGAGGGCCGGTTCCTGGAGGAGCCGTATCTGTGGCTGTTCCTGGGCGTGGCTCTGGGAGCTCAGAGGATCGATGAATCCTCGGAGTCTCGCCAGCGCGGCGCCGCCCGCATCGCCCTGGTCCACGACATTGCGGGCGTGGCCAGGATCCAGGCCCAGCTTCTTCGCGGTGCTGGACACGATGTCGACATGATTCCGCTGCCGGAGGTTGGCGCGTCCTGGACGTGGCCGGCCAAGGCGCTCGCCATCCCGGTCCGGCTGGCGCTGTACGTGCCCGCGATCTCCAGGTTGAGGACCAATCGATATGACGTCGTCCATATCCACTGGCTGAGCCAGGGGATCGTGGGGCTGCTGAGCGGGCGCGAGTTCTTCGCCCAGGCGCACGGTTCCGACCTTCACGTGAACCTGGGCAACCCGCTGCTGCGGTGGCTGACCCGGTCCGTTCTCGAAAAGGCAAAGGCGGTGTTCTATGTCACCCCAAACCTGCCGGCATACGTCCCCGCCTATGAGAGCAAGCTGCGCTATCTACCGAATCCGATACCGGTCGACGACACGTCCGCGACGCCGCCGATATCAGTTCACAGGGTGCTGATATTCACGCGGCTCGCAGGGGTCAAGGGCATCGACAAGATCTTTCCAGCGGTCGATCGATTGCGGGACTCGGTCGAGGTGACCGCTATCGAGTCGGGACCCCTGGCCGGCGAGTACGTCCAGCGCTACCAGGGCTCGGTCCAATTTGTGCGCCCGGTTCCACACGATGAGGTCCGCGCCTTCCTTGGGCAGTTCGACGTCGTGATCGGCCAGATGAACCAGGGCAGCCTCGGCCTGTCAGAGCTCGAGGCCATGGCCGTAGGACGCCCGGTGATCACCGGAATCGACTGGGGCCTGTACCCGGAGGATCCGCCGCCGGTGATCGCCGCCGGCAACGCCGGCGAGATCGTGCAGGCCGTGGAAAGGCTGCGAGGCGACGCGGCGGAGCTCGCACGGCTTTCGCGTGAAGGTCGCGAGTGGGTCCAGCGCACCCACGGCTACGCGCGTCATCTGCAGCTGCTGGAGAACGCTTACTTCGGCGGCGACGTTGACGCGGTTCCGACGCCGATCACGCGGTAGCTGAAGCCGGCCGACCTCAAGGCGCCGGTTTCGAAAAAGCTGCGCGCGTCAACCATGGCGCGCGTTCTCATGATCCCGGCCGCAGCTTTCAGGTCGAGATCGCGATAGGCGTTGTGCGAAACCATGAGCACGGCGCAGTCCGCGCCGCGCAAGGCATCCATCACGTCGCCTTTGTACTCATGCACGAAGGGGTCGTGCACGGCAATGACAAAACCGGCCTTCGACAACACATCGATGAGCGCCGCGCTCGGCGAGTTTCGGGTGTCGTCGCTGTTCTCGAGATACGCATACCCGAGCACGGCCACTCGGCCGCCGTTCCCGCCGACCAGGCCCTGCACCAGGCTTGCGACGTGGGCAGGCATGCCGTCGTTGATGTGGCGCGCCACGCCGAGCAGCGAGTCCTCCGCGTCGGACCCAAGCGGCGTCGCGAGCAGCCATGAGTCCTTTGGAATGCAGTGGCCGCCGACGCCGCCGCCGGGGAGCAGGACGTTGCGCCCGGGCACCTTGTTGACCAGGGTCCGCACCCGCCAGGCATCGCCGCCGACACGCTCGGAGATGAGCGCCAGCTGGTTGGCGAACGCGATCGCGACGTCGCGATATGCGTTCTCTGCGGTCTTGACAAGCTCGGCCGTCAGGCAATCGGCGGCATCGAGGTCGCCTTCGACAAAGGTGGCGTAGAGGGCAATCATCAGGGCAGACACCTCGGGCGACGAGCCGCCGCAGACGCGGCTCATCGTTCGCATGTTCCGCAGCAGCTTGCCGGGCATCACTCGCTCAGGGCAGTGGCCGAGATGAAAGCCGGCGCCGGCGGTGCGCCCTGACGCCTCCTCAAGCGCGGGCTTCACAACGGAGTCGATGGTTCCCGGCGCGATCGTCGATTCCACTATGACCACCGCGCCTTCCTTGAGCATCGCGCCGAGCTGTGAGCAAGCAGACCGCAAAGCCTTGAATCGCGGCCGGTGGTCGGGGTCGACCGGCGTGTCGACACAGATGAGCACGATGTCGGCTTTGGCGAGGACGGCGTAGTCGGTGCCTGTGCGCAGGCGCCCGGAGGCGACCACCTTGCTCAGAAGCTCGGCCAGCCCGGGCTCGTCTCCCTCGATCGGCGAGCGCCCGCTGTTGATCACCTCGGTGCGCGGGCCATCCAGGTCGACCCCGTCGACCTGGAATCCGGCGCTGGCAAACATGCACGCGGCCGGCAGGCCGACATAGCCAAGACCAATGACCCCCACGGCTGCGCTGCGGTCCTCGATAGCGGAACGAAGGAGCACCGGCCGGGCGCTCACCGGCGCGCGATGGTCACCACTCGACCCTCGTCTCCGGACTCGATCATCGCCAGTGCGAGCCGCAATGCTTCGGTGCCATCCTCGCCACTGACGATTCCCGTCGAATCGCCTTCGACCGCCTTCAAGAAGGCAACGAACTCCGACTGCAACGGCTCTCGCTTTTGAATCACGTACTTGACCATCGAACCTTCGCTGACTCCGCGCAGCATCGTGATCTGTTCCCAGTTATGCGCCGCGGCTTCGGCGTTCTCGTGGAAGAAGAGATCTTGAGTGAGGTAGTCGGCGCGGAACATCCCGCGCTCTCCGGTAACGGTCATCTGGCGGATCTTCGTCGGCGTCAGCCAGTTGATCTGCAGCAGGCCGACAGAGCCATCCGCGAGGCGAAGCAGGCCGCTGACCATGTCCTCGCGAGTCGTATGCACCTTGCGCCGCGTCTCCGCGTACACGCGCACGATCTCGCTGCCGGTGAGGAACCGCATGAGGTCAAGGT
>DATCPU010000248.1:0-2916 GCA_036569925.1 Candidatus Dormiibacterota bacterium | reverse complement strand
CGCGCGGAAGAGCTCGCGGGACCCGACAGCGTCCCTGCAGGCGGAGTCGCTGGAGGCTACGTCCCCTGCGACTACGCGGCGCCCTCGACGGGCATCTACAACATCGCGTTCATCGGCCCGCTTGGTGCGGCCTCGAACGTGGATGGAACTATTGCCGCAGACGTCGCCCTGGCGGCGGCGGGCGATTTCGATGCGACACAAGGAACATCGATAGCTGCGTGGGACGCGACAGTACGTGCCAACCTGGCTTCGACCGTAAACATCACGGGCCGGGTGTTCACGTACTACCTCGCGCTCTTCACCGGCGGTAACGGGCTGCCGGTCTTCCCGTCGATCTATGCCGTGACCCGAGACGCCTACCGATACAAGATCGACCTGCGTGGCATGGACCCCAACGGCTGGCTGGTCTACGGAAACCAGGTCGGCTTTCTCGACTCCGACGGCACAACGCCGCTGTATCACGATGCTGTCGCCGACGCCACCGGCAACCCGGGCCAGCTGACCGGGATCCAGGGTGGCGTCAGCCTCGCCCGCCCAAGCTTCCCGCTGTTCTTCGAGCCGCCTGCCGCCGCCACGATCGCAGCGCTGGGCATTCCCGCGACGCCAATCGCTCCCGTCATGAGCGCGATCTCATTCAGCGGCACGCTCGGCGGGAACGCGAGCCTCGTCAACCAGGGCGGTACGTTCAAGTTCACAAGCAACGTTCCGGGCGTCTACGACATCGTGATCAGCCGCGATGGTGTGGACTTCGATCCGACCAACCCCGCCAACCGATCGCTGCGCGGTGTGGTGGCCGGGGCGGGTGTCCACACGGCCGTGTGGGATGGCCTGGACAACTCCAACACGGCATTCCCGGTCGGCTCGTACAAGGCACACGTGAGCCTCCATGGCGGCGAATACCACTTTCCGATGATCGATGTCGAGAACGACACATCAGGTGGCCCGACGATCACGATGCTCAATGCTCCGGGCGGTGTTTGCCCGCCGCTCACCGGTGGGTGCAGCGGTGCCTTCTACGACGATCGCGCATACATGACCCGGAGTGGGACCGTCGTCGACTCCGGCAACACGGTGGGCACCGTCCTGTGCGGGACGACCCCTCCAACCACGCCGGCATCGAACCCCATCACTGGATTCAACTCATCAGGCACTCAGCGCGCATTCGGCGCCGCGAGCGGCGGCAACAACAACGTGCCCTGCACCGGTAACTTCGGCGACGCCAAGGGCCTTGACACGTGGACTTACAACCTGAGCAATACAGTCGTCGCGCCGCTGGTCATCGTCGCGACGGCCGCGGACATCCAGGTTAGGAAGTCGGTGAGCGATCCGACTCCGGCGGTCAACTCCAACGTGACGTTCACGATCACAGCCAAGAACCTTGGGCCCAACGCAGCAACGGGCGTCCAGGTAAGCGACCCGCTGCCACAGGGTCTCGCATTGGTGTCCGCAAGCCCGAGCCAGGGCACCTACACACCGGCCACAGGGCTCTGGGTCATTGGCAACCTCGCGCTCAATGCGACGGCCACTCTTAGCGTGGTCGTCAAGGTGCTGCGGACGACCGCGGTGACCAATGTCGCCTCACGGTTCGCCGGCACGCCTGGCGATTTCAACCCGGCCAACAACATAGGCCGCGCCACGGTCACCGGGAGCACGATTCCTGGGCTGCCCAACACCGGGGTGCCGCCGGTCGCGAGCTGGTGGCCCGCCGTGCTGGCGGTGGTGATCGTGCTTGGCCTGGTCTGGCCATTTCGCCGACGTCCGAAACTGCCGCAGCGTGAGGATCAGGCCGGCTCCTGAATAACCGGTCCGCGCCGGCCTGCCGCCCGCAGGCCTGGAAGGGCGGCCAGGGCAAACCCGAAGCCGACAGCGGCCGCCACGAAGAATGGGACGCCCACCCCAAGGGCGAATAAAGAACCGCCAATCAACGACCCGATCGCCATCGAGCCGCTCTGGGCCGTGCCGACCACCCCTTGCGCCTCGCCCCGTCGGTCGCGCACGGCCTCCATCAGGAAAGAGTTCATCGCGGGCTCGGTGAATGCCCAGAAGGTGGCCTCGACGACACCGACCCCCATGACGATGGGGATGATGTTGACGAAGGGGTAGATCACCGCCATCAAGGAGCCGAGGGCGACCGAGGTAAACGCGAGCCAACGCCGGTCCCACCGGTCTGCTGCCCGGCCGGCCAAAGGCGTCACCGCGACGAGCGGCAGTGCGAAAAAGGTGAAAGAGAGCCCGATGATGACGTCGCTGGCTCCGATCGAGCGCATGTACAGGCTCCAGATCACGTCGTAGATTCCGATCAGAAGGCCGAGGCCGAACGTCATGGTCACGACCGCGCGCATCGCCACGCCAACTCGGGTCGAGCGCATGAAGACCCGAGCGATGCTGACCTCGGCGCGCGGCCGGCGCACAGAGCGCGGAAGAGTGAGCGCTGCCACCACCGCGGCGGTCGCGAGAGCGCCTCCGGTCACAGCGAAAACAGTCCAACGGCCAAACACAGCCAGCAGTCCGCCGATGGCAGGGCCGACGATGAACCCAGATTGCCGGGCCGCCGAGACCCATCCGTAAGCGCGGCCGAGCTCCTCGGGCGCCACCACATCCGCGACGGCGGCGATCTCGGCGGGTGCGGCGGCCGCGAAACCGAGGCCCTGAAGGAAGCGCACCGCGACCAGCCATTCGATCGGAAGCGGGAGGAGGAACATCAGAGATCCGGCAGCGGCGACCAGCAGCCCGGCGACCATCATCTCCTTTCGCCCGATCCTTTCCGCCAGCCATCCCGCGGGCCACTGGCCGACCGCCTGCGCCGCAAGAGCGGCGCCGACGATCAGCCCGACGAACGAGTACGACGCCCCACGCTCGCGTAGGAACAGGGGCAGAATCGGCAGCAGCGAGCCGATACCGGTGCCGGAGACGAAC
>DATCPU010000247.1:0-7224 GCA_036569925.1 Candidatus Dormiibacterota bacterium | reverse complement strand
GGACCACGATCTGGCGGCGGATGCGCGGTGCAAACTCCCTCGAGTAGCTGCCGTGAATGACGTCATCCATGTATTTCTCCGGATCCACAATCCACGCGACAGCATCGACGCGCGGAAGAAGAGCATCGACACGGTCTCGGTGCTCGGGAACGATCGAGTCGAAGTCGGGAAGATCAAGCACGGCGACCTCGGCGAGCGCGCCACCTGCGTGCTCTCGCACCTCGCTCACGCCCAGCCAACGCAGCAGCCCCGCGAGCTCGCGCCCTCGGCTGGAAGGGACCCACGCGATGGCGCCCGATGTCGTGGGACGGCGAGCACTGGCCGGACTGACGATCTCGCCGGCGATCGCGTTCAACAAAGTCGACTTCCCGACGCCGGTGCCGCCAACCAGCGCGAGAACGTATGCGTTGCTTGGAAAGCCAAGGCGCTCACGCGCCGTGTCGCGGGTCGCGACGGCGGCCGAGGCTTCGAGGCCGAGTGCGTTCGCAGCCTCGATCGCATTGTCGAGGTTCGCGAGGCAGCGATCGACGCTCACTGCACGATGCCGTCGACCGCCGCGCGCAGCGCCGCCGCAAGCTCGCGGAGGCGGCCAGGCGCGGGTACGAGCGCCTCGAAACGCGCGCGCTCGCTTTCGAAGAGCGACTTCAACAGCGTCATGAGCCGCTCCTGGGCTTTGGCGGTGAGCTCCCCCATCGCGCCTTCGCCGAAGATCGCTTCGAGGAGCTTCTGATTGAGGATCGCCGTCCCAGCGGCGATTCCCACCTCGGCTCCCGTGAGGCCGGCCGTATTGATGAACACGGCGAGCATCACCGCGACTGCGACGGCATTCACCCCGAGAGCCGAAACCTGCGCGACCGCGCGCTTGCGGCCGGCGTGCGACCGGACGTCGTCTACGATCGCCCGCATCCACGCACCCAGGCCCTCCCGGATTGCAGGGCGCAATCCTTCCGACGCGGACCATAGAGTGGGATTGCGGGCAATCAGCTCCGCCGCTTCGGACCGGTCGGACCAGGCTATCGCCGTCCGGCGCGCGGCTTCGGTCGCGTGGCGCAGGGTGAGCGCCTCGAGTGTGCTCGTAATATCCGCCTCAACGATTGTCACGGGCGCGACGGCCTTTGTGCTGAAGACGGTCAGCAGCATCGCGCGCAACCTGCCGATGCCCGACGAGATGAATCTGGCCACCTGGTCCGCGCCGACGAAGTCGTTCCAGCGCCGAAGCACCTCCGCGCGCAGGATGAGACCGCCCTGGAGCGCGGTCGCCAGTGAGGCGAGCTCGGCGGCGTAGGCTGACGCGGCGATCCGCTGCAGCGCATCGGCGTCGATGGCCTCGTGCTCCAGATCGTCGGCGATGCTGTGTGCGAGCGGCGCTAGGCCCCTGAGCGCACCCCCCAGCGCCCGTGTCGCCACCGCGTGGCGCTCGTCGGCCTGCGCAGCGAGACGCTCGATGCGTTCGAGAAGCGGGCGTGCCTTTTCGCGCGCCAGACCGCTCACCCGCGGATCGATGTCTCCCTCGTCGATCACGATCAGGTCCATCGGCTCCTCGTCGCTTCGTGTGCTTGCCTGGCCGAAGAGCCGCTTCGCATCGGCAACGACCGCCGCTCGATCTTCATCGTCAACCGGCAGGCGGTTCAACACGACGAGGAGTGGAAGACCGCGCTCCCGAACACGGCGCAGCACTTCCCATGGCACCAGGTCGGCATAGCGGGTCGCGGTGGTGACGAACACGCAGAGATCGCTGGCCTCCACCAGCAGGTCCGCGAGCTCGCGGTTGTCACGCTCGACGGAGTCGATGTCCGGCGCGTCGATCACGGCAACCCCGTCCGCGCTTGCGGGCGCCGCCGCAAGCCTGATCCTGTCCTTCGCGACGGAGCCGAGACGACCGCTCGCGATAATTCGCTCCGCATCGGTCACGCTCGCGTAGAGAACCGCATCGGTCGTCGTCGGCCGGAGCACTCCGGCTCTGCTCACCTCCGCGCCGGCGATCGTGTTCAGCAGCGAAGACTTGCCGGCGCCGGTGGGTCCGAGAAGCAGCACCAGCAGCGGCGCGTCTATATCGGCGAGGCGCGGACGCACGAAGCCTTCGAGGTGGTCGTGAAGCTGCCGCCCACGTGCCTCGGCCGCAAGGTTCGCGGTTGGAAATCCGAGACGACGTGCCGCGAGCTCCACGAGGCGATCGCACCGCTCGATGAGCTCTGTCGAGTCCACGGCCAGCACTCTACGTATGGCGGACCAGGTTTGGACGGGTTGCTCCAGCGATCCAGCGCAGTCGTCGCCTTGATTCCGCGCGGCGGGACCTGTGATGCCGGGGGCCGCAGGCGGCTAGATCACGTCACATCGTGAGCTGCTGAGAGTCCCCTGATTCGCGGCCATGCGGTGCTGGCCGCCAACTCACTATTGATCGACTGAAAGTGGTGCGGCTTCTGTTGGGGGTGCAGCAACTGGTGGGGCTTCTAGCCTGGGCGCAGCCGGCGCGTCGCCGTGAACCCTTTTCAGGCGGGTGGCGTAAGGCTTGATTACCCCAACATCGACGCCATCGAGACTGGATACTAATTCCACCAGCTTCGTGATTGCTTCAGCCTGCAGGTCAAGCTGCTCACTTATCTTCTGTACCTGGACCTCAAGGTCGTCTGTACTCATGTAGATCGAGTATAGGTCCGTTCGATTTGGCATCAGATCGGGAGTCGCGCGCCCAGGCGCGTCGAACAGCTCCTGCCGTGTTGGATAACTGTCGAAATACTGGTCCTCGATGGACTTGCGTGCCTGGCCTGGTCTTTTATCCTGTCCTCGGAGTTTCCATCGCTGCGATGGGTCTCAGCTCGAAAAGCGATGGGCCGATAAAAGGATATGGAAGAGGGACAGCGCGGTAACCGGAAACGCTGGCGAACTCGGTATCGCAACCGTGGCTGCGGGTGTGGCTGCGGTGGGTTCTTCCTCGTGCTCACAGTGGGAATCTTGATGAGCCTCTTCCACAGCGACGTCGGAATCGGCGTTTCGGTGCGGATTCCGTTTACCGGAAGCAACCTCACCGTCGCCGGCTCATTGGGTGCGAAGGACAAAACACATGAAGCCTTCCCCGCTTACACCGGAGGAAGGCTTGGAGGAAACCAGAACTTCTTCAACAACTCGACCACGATGACCATCGGCCCAGCTGAAGGCGCCGCCCTTGTCGTCATCGGCAGGCAAGACGGCGCGCCGGCAATCGACCTGCACATCGTTCTGAAGTAAGCGCCTCTCAAACCCATGCTCAGGAAGCGCCCGGTTACGAAATGTGTTTGGCCACCAACTCATGCGGGGGATCCGGCAGACCGAAAAAGTCGTCGATCCACTCAGGGTGAGCTGGTGCGATCGGGCGCTCCACAATCAAGCGGCGCCAACCGTTGGCTTCGAACCATTCAGGACATTCGGGACTGAGGAGCACGATATCGCCGCCCGGCGCCGTGACTCTTTCGAGCTCACTCAGGACCGCCGGATCCGGCCCAATCACCCCGCAGGCTGAGGTCAGCTGCGACCATCCACCTATTACGGGTACGGCTTCGGCCCAGCCTGACACGACATGTACGGCGGGCAGCCGCCTGCGGAGGAGCTGCGAGAGCCCTAGGGCTGGTTCGATGGCAAGAACGCAATCAGAGAGTCGTGACAGGTGGCGGGTCAAGCGGCCGCTGCCGGCCCCGACCTCGATCACGCGAAGCGGTGCCGCGGGGAGGGCAGACAAGAGCCCATCGGCGATGGGCTCGGCCTGGGAGAGGGCATCCCACATCGCCGGTTCAAGGTGATAAACAAGAGTCCAGAAGAAGGCTCGGAGAACCCTTTCTTGTGCACCGCGGTCCCCTTCGTTGAGTGCCACGCGCTGGGCCGCCGGCAACCTGCGCATCTCATGCTCTAGAGCCGAGGTCGGGAGCCGATTCAGGTCATCGATCCCGAAATGGCGCCATCCAGGCGGCGCCGCATCCACTGCTTGCTCGAAATCCATGTTTCCGTAGATCAGACTAAGACGACAGAATGCGAATCGCCATCGTCGCGTCTCCAGTGACCCCGATTGGCGGCGCTCAGGTCGGTGGTGCCCAGTCCGTGATCTGCGATCTTGCGCAGGGGCTCGCACGACGTGGGCACGCCGTGCAGGTTCACTGCGCTGAAGGTTCGAATCTCCCGGGGGTCGAGCTGATCACGGTCCCGGTGCCCCCGGACGCAGCGGCGGCATTGGTCCTGCCTGGCGGTCCGCAGCCCCGGCCGACACCGGGTGTTGCCGCTGCGATCGACACGATGTTCAGCCGCATCTCCGATCACATGCCGGACGCGATAAGCGTGCATGCCTTCGACGCGCCTGCGATGCGCGCGGCCGCGACCATGCCGGCGCTGTGCACGTTGCACATGCCCCCGCTAGTGGACGCGGTCGTTGAGGCGGTCCGCGTGGTGCCGGCGATCAGGCTCGTGACAGTGTCACAGGCATGTCGTCGGGACTGGAACGCAGTCGGCATACCGGTAAGCAACGTGCTTCGCAATGGAGTCTGTGACATCCCAGTGCCTGAGCAACCAGCTGACCGGGTTGCCTTGATCGCCGGCCGGATCTCGCCCGAGAAGGGTGTCGACCATGCGCTGCTAGCTGCGAAGGCAGCTGGATTGAGGTCCCGGGTGGCGGGAGCGCACTACGATCCCGGCTATGCGATCGATCTCAGCGACGCCGAGGTGGTCGGCTCGCTGCGCCAGGATCAATTGCGACAGCTGATGGCTCGCAGCGCAGTGACCATTTGTGCCGTGCGGTGGGAGGAACCTTTCGGCCTGGTGGCTGCTGAGGCGCAGATGGCGGGGTGTCCAGTGGCCGCATATCGCCGAGGCGCGATGCCCGAGGTGGTCGACGACGGCGTAAGCGGTTTTCTCGCCGCCCCGGACGACATCGAGGACCTGACCGCCGCGATCGGTCGATGTCTCACCCTCGAAAGGGCCAGCGTCCGCCGGAGCGCCCTGAGCCGGCTGCATGTTGAGGGCATGCTGGACGGCTACGAAAAAGCGCTTGGATCGATCGCGGCATGACTCCAATCGCCATGGTCACCGGCGGTTCAAGTGGCATCGGCCTATCTGTGGTGGCGGAGATGCAGTCTCGCGGTTGGGAGGTCATGTCTCTCAGCCGGCGCGACGGTTTCGACATCACGGACGAAGACCAGGTAAAAGCCGCCTTCGCCCGGATTGACCGCCTCGATGCCTTGATCAACTGCGCCGCGCAGCTGATCAAGCGGGAGGTCACGGAGATGACTGCGCAGGATTGGGACGCGCAGCTCGACGTTGGCCTTCGCGGAGCTTTCTTGTGCAGCCGGGAAGCGTTTCGGTTGATGGCTGGGCGCGGTGGATCGATAGTCATGGTGGCAAGCCTGTCAGGCGTCGCCGGCGCGGAGAAGTTTCCCGGGATGGCCGCATACGTGGCCGCCAAGTCGGGGCTCGTGGGCCTCACCGAAGCTCTGGCGGTGGAAGGTAGGCCTTTGGGGATTCGGGTGAATGCGATCAGCCCGGGTGCCGTCGATACCCCAATGCTGCGGATTGCCGGAGTCGAGGGGCCGCGATTTCAGCCGGCCGAGGTCGCTCGGATGATCTGCTGGCTTGCATCCGCTGATTCCACCCCCATATCCGGGGCCAATCTGCGAATGGACCCGACTGACCATCCGGTTTGACCCTACCGGTCGCCCCGCGTAACCTGCGCCACGAGGGCGTTTCCTGACGTTGGGCGTTGTACAGGAGGAGTGGGCTCGATGACCCCCGCGGTTCGGATCACGCGTCGGGCGACGTTTGCCGCAGGGCATGTGCTTTGCCGCCCTGAATGGAGTGACGACAAGAATCGGGAAGTCTTCGGGGCTTGCGCCAATGACCACGGCCACAATTACGTCATCGAGGTGTCGGTGGCGGGGTCGGTCGATCCCGAAACAGGCATGGTTGCGAACCTGAAAGACGTGGATCGGGTGCTTCGACGCGAGTTCATCGAGCGGGTCGACCATAAACACCTCAACCGCGACGTCGATTTCCTGAGCGGTGTGGTGCCGACTGCCGAGAATCTCGCCATCGCGGCGTTTGAGAGGCTGGCGGCTCCGATGGAGCCGGCGCGCCTCGTGAGAGTTCGCATCACGGAATCCGAGAACAACTCCGCGGAGGTGATTAGGGAATGAGCGCCTCGCAACCTTCTCAAAGCCTTCCCATCGAAGAGCTGAAAGCACTGACGCGGCGCATGCTGCTGGCGCTGGGCGAGGATCCCTCACGCGAGGGTCTGCTCGATACGCCGCGACGCTACGCGGAAACGCTTTCGTATTTGACCGACGGATATGGCATTGATCCAAGGCAGATAGTGAAGGGAGCCCTGTACGAGCACCAGGGGAGCGACCTGGTGACCGTTCGCAACATCCCCTTCTACAGCATGTGTGAGCACCACGTCCTTCCGTTCTTTGGGCGATGCCACATCGGCTACCTGCCGGCCGGCAAGGTGATCGGGTTGAGCAAGCTACCCAGGTTGGTCGAGCTCTACTCGCACCGGCTGCAGCTACAGGAGAGGCTGACTCGCGAGATTGCGGAGGCGATCGATCAAATCGTGCGGCCGCGCGGAGTAGCGGTGGTGATGGAAGCAAGGCACCTGTGCGTCGAGATGCGAGGGGTCGAGAAGATTGACAGCGATACAGCAACCTCGTGCCGCATCGGGGAGCTGCTTGACAACGATGCGATCAACGCGGCGTTCCTCGATTTCGTACGCCGGTAAGCGCGCGCGCCTCGGGCCGAGCGCCTTTCGCGATCAGCCGGGCCGCTTGCGCCATTTCGCCATCTTTGTCCTGCTCTGGGTCGCCACCGCGGTTGAGGCCGACTGCAGCCAGAATCTTTCCCTTCTGCAGGTAGAACCCGACGAACTCGCGCTTATCAAGCGACCCTCTGACCACGAAGCGATCCCATTTTCGAGCATGGCCGACGTACTCCAGCTTGTGCTCGAATTGGTCGCTCCAGAAGCTGTGCATGTATCGGTAGGCAGCGCGGAACCCCAGCATTGAACGCGCGGCGGCCGCACCCATCTTTTCCGCGTTGTTGTAATGCTCGACCCTTACTCGCCCGAAGATCGGATGGAGGTGATCAGCCACGTCACCGGCAGCGAATATGCCGGGAATGTTGGTGCGGCAGCGGGCATCGACGGTGACTCCGTTGCCGGTGGCAACGCCGGAGCCTTTGACCAGTTCGATATTGGGTTGAATCCCCACGGCCACA
>DATCPU010000246.1:0-6940 GCA_036569925.1 Candidatus Dormiibacterota bacterium | reverse complement strand
GCTGCCGGAGGATCGTGCCGGGCCATTCGACCAGATCGACGTCGACCGTCGAAAGCAGGTCTGATTGGCCACCCCACGGTGTGGAGTAAGTTGCCACAGCCTGGTTCTTCGCGATGATCCGGCGGACGTGCAGGTTCGCCCGCATTGATGCGATGAGGCTCTTGGCGGCTGCGAAGGCGCGGGCGAGCGTGGGCAGTCCCATCACGCAGCCGTACAGGGTTACGTTCTGGCCGTCGATGGGCGCATCCGCGGCGAACAGGAAGTTGGCGCCTTCCGCAAGGCCGGATCCGGTCTTGATGCCGATGATCCCGCTCTGCCCGAGCGCTCCGTCGACGTTGAACACCCTGCCGGCGACCGGCAGATCTACCTGGGGCGTTGACACGATCTGGGCGAATACGTCCAGCTTCATCGCCTCCATGCCAAGCAGCATCAGATCGCTGGGCGTGCTGACGGTGTCAGGCGCCGCGCCGCTCGTGTCAGTGAACGTGGTGTGCGTCATCTGAAGGGCCACCGCCCGCTTGTTCATCGAGGCCACGAACGCGTCAATCGAACCAGCGTCCCAACGAGCAAGCGTCTGCGCGAAATTGTTGGCAGACGGAATGAGCAAACCCTGGAGGAGCTGAAACTCACTGAGCTGCTCGCCGGATTGAACCGCGACGACCGATTCCTTGTTCGCCTGATCAACGAGGTAGGACTGCACGTCCGCGTCGGTGATGGTGATCGCCGGTCCAGTTTCGTCCTTCTTGAGTGGCTTGTCCGTGAGTATCACCAGCGCGGTCATGACCTTGGTAACGCTGGCCGCGGACACTGGCCGCTCATTGCCCGAGCTGGCGATAAGGCCGAGTCCCGCGGCACCCATGGCGCCTGACCCGCCTGTGGGCCAGGGGATCCTGGGCACCGTCCCTGGAACTGTGTCCAGTGCCGGAAGCGAGCTGGTGGCCGCCACCGCAGGTATCGGCCTGAAGTAGTTCACCGTGCCGGCAAGGACGACCACCGCCCCAAGCACCACGGCCACCTTCCATTTCATACCGCCAACACTATGCAGAGTCCCTGGAAGTGGTCGATGCCCTTGTAGACTTCGGAGCTTGAATCTGGAGGCGATCGGACCTTTGGTCGCCGCTTCGATGTTCGGACTCGTATCGGGCTTCAACGACGGCGGCAACCTGATGGGATCGTTCACGTCCGGCCGCGTCATCAGCCCGCGCTCTGCGGCCCTGCTCCTGCTGGTGAGCGTCGCCGGACCCCTGATCCTGGGCACGGCGGTGGCTCAGACAGTCGGCACCAACGTGATCGACCTGCGGGCCCAGGGACCGCTCGGCTATGTGTTGATCACCCTGTCGCCGCTATGTGTCGTGCTCGTGTCGCTCTGGTTCGGAATTCCGACCAGCATGACGCTCGCCCTGGTCGGCGCGATGCTCGGATGGTCGTTGATTGGCGACCATCACAGCGCCATCCACTGGAATGGGGTCGCGCGGATTCTCATCGGAATTCCGATCTCGGTGCTGGGCGGCGGCGTGCTGGCCTTGTTGGTTTACGGGTTCATCCGGCGCGTGTTTGGTACCCGGGCGCACGCATCGCTGCTGCGGCTGGCGAGGCTTCAGTACCTGACCGCCGCAGCCCAGGCGTTTGCGTACGGCGCCAACGACATGGAGAAGGCCGTCGGCCTCATCGCTGTAGGAATGTCGTTTCCGACTGCGGGCCATCCGGTCGCGTTCAGCGGCGCCGCGCCTATCATTGGCGCATTCGTTTGCTTTTACGTCGGTGCAATCACAGGAGGCTCGCGAGTCGCCGGGCGCGTGGGGCTTGGCGTCCTCAAGGTTCGCCCAACTCAAGCCCTCTCGCAGCAGCTCGCGTCGGCAAGCGTCGTCGGCACCCTGGCCATCGCCGGGGCGCCGGTTAGCATGACGCAGACAATCGATGGCGGATTGGTCGGCGTCGGCGCCGCCCTGCGTGCCTCGTCTGTTCGATGGGGAATCGTGAGAGAGATGATCGGTAGCTGGGTGCTGACTCTGCCGATGGCGCTCGTCCTCGCCGCCGCGCTCCACTTTGCCGTGCGCTCGGCGGGAATCGCGCCATGAGCTTCGGCCGCACCTTCAAAGCCCTGACCAGGTCGAACGATCGGCGATTCGTCGCTCTGCTCAGCCAGCAGGCCGAGCTCACGGTCAGGGCCCTGCTAGTCCTGGAGAAGTTCGGTCCGAAGCCGGGTGAAAACACCGAGCTGGTCGACCAGCTGAAGGAGATCGAGCGCGAAGGCGACGCGGCGAGGAGGATTCTGATCGATGAGCTCTTGCATACGTATGCAACTCCATTCGACCGCGAGGACCTGTTCGGGCTTTCGCGAGCGATCGATGACATTCTCGACGCCGCCAACGAGACTGCCATCGAGCTGGCCATGTACAGGATCGGCCCGCCCGCGGGACTGAACGAGATGGCGAAGGTCCTGACCGAGGGCGCCCGCCACATCAGCGCTGCGGTGGCAGAGCTGCTCGATCACCCTGGAGTCGCCGCCGACCATGCCGTTCGAGCCAAGCGCTCGGAGAATCGGATCGACGGCCTTTATCACCAGGCGGTCGGGCAGCTGTTCGACAGCAAGGCGGAGATGAGCCAGATACTGAAGTCCCGCGAGATCTACCGCCACTTGAAGAACTCTGCCGACCGCATCGACCGCGCAGCGGACGAGATCTCGGTGATCGTCATCAAGCGCAGCTAGGCTCGGAACAAATGCTGTCGCTTCCCAGGTTTTCATCGGTGAAATGAAGAAGCTCGACGGCATCCACCACATCTCCTCGATCACCGCAGACGCGCCGGGCAATGTGGCGTTCTACGCCGGCGTGCTGGGACTTCGCCTCGTCAAGAAGACCGTCAACCAGGACGACCCGACCGTCTACCACCTCTTCTACGCGGACGAGAACGCCAGCGCGGGCGCCGACATGACGTTCTTCGAGTACCCGGGGGTGCCGCGAGGGAGGGCTGGGGCGGGCATGATCCACCGCATCACGTTCCGTGTCGGCACCGAAAACGCCCTGGACTTCTGGCAGGCGCGACTTGCCCCCCATGGGATCGACACCGAGCGTGCCGACGGCCGCGTTCGATTTGCAGACCCTGAAGGGCTCAGCCTCGAGCTCCTCGTCGACAACGTGACCGACGCGCCCTTGATCGCGGAGCATCCAGAGGTGCCGGCGGAGCACGCTCTCCAGGGCTTCGCCGGCGTGCGCGCCTACTCGAGCGAGCCGGAGCGCAGCCAATCGCTCCTAGAGGACGCGCTCGGCTTCCAGAGCCAAGGCACTGGCGAGTTCGAGTCACGCGGCGAAAAGCGCGGCTCTTTTTATGGATATGACCCGGCGCCGGCCGCGCGGGGATTGAGCGGCGCGGGAACCGTCCACCATGTCGCCTGGTCATCGACTCTCGAAGACCACGGCGCATGGCGTGAAAAGGTGATGGCGGCCGGAGCGCGGCCGACACCCGTCATCGACAGGTACTACTTCAAGTCCATCTACTTTCGCGAGCCCAGTGGCGTCCTGTTCGAGATTGCAACCCTCGGCCCCGGCTTCACGACCGACGAGCCGCTCGAACACCTGGGCGAGCGGATCTCGCTGCCACCGGCGTTCGAGCACCTGCGCGATGAAGTGGAGCGAACGCTCACACCGCTACCAAACCCGCGCGGCGGCGCCGGAGTGATAACCAAGAAGTAGCTGAGCGGAGTCAGGCGATGACCGAAGTCGCCTGCTGGATCCTCGAGCGTAGCGATGGCGTGGCGAGGCCCCGAACCGCCAACGTGGTCCGGCGACGCACCACGTCGTCGACGGTGAGTGCCCACTCTCGATCGACTGCGTGGTAGGCCTGGGCCCAGATGTCCGGACCGTCGGGGTGGATGCGCTCCATCGCGTTTGAGTGAAGCGGCCGTTGCGCCAACACATTGACGGCATCGGAGCCGTAGATCTCGAACAGATGCGAAGCCACTGGCGGATCGACATCGCGAGCCAACACGCCTGGGTGGTCTGACGCCTCCGGGAGCGCATCCTCCACCCGCCCCAGCTTGGCAAGGCGCGGATCTGAGATCCGGGCGAGCACGGCAAGCGCTATCCGTCGATGTGTGGTCAGCTTGCCGCCGGCAATCGACACCATGCCTCGAGAGCCGACACGAACCATATGCCCTCTGCGAGCGCCGGCAGTCGATCCTTCACCGATGGGGAGCACGCGAAGGCCTGCGAAAGAGAAACGAACAGCGCTCGAGCGAATCAGGTCGGGTTCCAGCGCCAGTGATGCTTCCGACAGCACCTGTGCGGCATCGGCCTCGGTCACGACACAAGCTCCAGGTTTCCGCACAGCGCTCCATATGCGAGCACTCCCGCGCCTGCCAACCCTGGTCTGGTCGGCCCTCCGCGATATGCGGCCAGAACCATTGGCATGCGCCTGACCAGGCGCGGGGCGATGCGGGCCATCAGTGATGCGCGCTCGCGCTGCGACTCCCACACGAGGCCGAGGTCTCCCATCGGCAGGTAGCGGAAGCCGCCGTGGATGAGCTTGGTCGAGCCGCTCGAGGTGGCGCCGCCAAAATCACCGGCGTCGATGAGCGCCACCGTGAGGCCCGCACGCGCAGCCTCGTAGGCGATGCGGCTGCCGATGATGCCGGCGCCGATCACCAGCAGGTCGAAGCAGCCTCCATCGAGGCGTTCCCAAGCGGCGGCGCGCTGCCCGGTCATGCCCGCCTCAAACGGCCGCGGGCACCCTGTTCATGCTTCACGGTCGGCGTGTGACTCAGCGCTTCAACGAGGCGCGCCAGCATCGGCGGCGAAAGCTCCGGATAGGCGGGCAGAAAGACGAGGCTCCCCATCATGGCCCGGGCACGCGATGGCTCGGCCTCGGGCCTGCCGACGGGGGCGGCCACGGCGCCGACGCTGCTGGCGCCCCGGGCGGCGTCGAATCCGGCACGCCGGCAAGCTGCAATCAGCTCATCCGGCTCGGAGCTGAGGACCGGGAAGAGCCAGTGCGTGTGAGCATCCATCGCGCTGCCCGGAGCCCGAAGCCCGGCCGGGAGTCGATCGGCAAGCCACGCGCCCGACTCCGCACGACGCTGGAGGCGCCGGTCGTCGAACGACAAGAGCCGGTGAGACATGACAGCGAGCAGCGGGGCTGAAGGTTGGATCTCGAGCTGCGGCAGGAGCTTGCCTGGACGGAACGCGCGGACCGAGCTGTTGACCAGCCTGTCGAAATTCCGCCCAGTCACGCGGTGAAACCAAGCCAGCGCGCCGTACGCCCACGGCCGAGTGACCAGGGTGAAGGCAGCGAACTTGAGCAGCGTGGCCGCGTACTTGCTGCGCGACTGCACAGGCCAGCTTCGTTGTAGCTCCCGCATCCGATCCCGGACCATTCGGTCGCGGACCTTGATGAGCGCACCGCCCAAAGCTGTGCCGGTCTTCAAAGCCCCAAAGCTGTACATCGAAGCGTCGCTGCTCGGATCCCCGGTGTCGCCGGCGCCGGTGAATGCCTGCGCGCAGTCCTCCCAGAGGAGCAGGCGATGTCGCTTGGCAAAGGCGACCGTCGCGCCCATGTCGAAACGCCCGCCAAAGAGATGGGCGACGAGGATGGCCCGGGTCTTGTGGTTCACCAGTCGCTCCGCGAGCCCGAGTTCTGGCGCAAGAGTGCTTATGTCCAGGTCGACGGGAACGGCGACCAACCCGTGCGCTTCCATGATGCGAACCATGTCCGGATGCGTCACCGCGGACACCAGGACCTCATCGCCGCCGTTGAGATCAAGGGCGGTGAGCATGAGGTGAAACCCGGAACGGACGGAGCGACACGCGATGCCGTTGCCCGACGGCGACCAACCCCCGGTCAGCCGGGTACCCAGCCGCTCCGGGTCTCGAGCCCAGGCGCAGGCTGCAAGGCCAAATATGAAATGGCGAAAGCCAATATCGAGGCGATGTCGCGAATAGAGCTTCAACATGGCGCCAAGGGTCGCCGCGACCTGGTATCAGCGTCAGTCCCGACCGGGTCTCAGAATCGGTCTCAATTTCGTCCGGAACTTCTGGACTCTTGGGGGTATCGTTGGCCCCGACCGGGCGGTGGAACTGTGAAAGCCGTGCGCAGCCTGCTCGACGACGCTCGCGTGTTCGACGCGGTGATCGTCCTTCTCGCCACGTGGTTTCTGCTTTCCGCATACGTGGTCGCGTGGGCCTACGTGATCACGGCGCAGGGTGTCCTCAGCGCGGCCACCGCCGGCCTCGTCGCCGTCAGCGCTTCGTGGTTCGCCCTCACCGGGTTCCTCTTCTTCGCTTTCGGCCGCGGGCTCGGCCGAGGGCGGCCCTGGAACCATGCCCTGCCGGACGGCTACATCGGAACGCTGGCCGCGGCCCTCGTATTTGGCGCGGCCTGGATCGCGGATGCGTCCTTCTGGGCGCCGTTTGTGTCGCGGAATCAGATCGGTCTCCAGGCGCTGTTCACGCCTCCGCACCTGGTCGAGATCGCAGCCGCGGCAGTCATGGTGAGCGGTCCAGTGCGGGCGGCCGCCCGGCGCGGCGAGGCAACCGCCTCGGCGGTTTCGTTGATGTCCGTCGCCCTCCTTCTATCTGTGCTGACCTTCGCGACCCAGTTCGCTCATCCGCTGATCGACCCCTGGGCTTCCAGCTCGTTCCAATATCGTCTCGAGCTCCAGACCGTCGGGCTGACCTGGGTCGCGGACAACCTGGGGGTCGCTTCGGTCCTTGCGCAGTCCGCCATCCTGGTGGCGACAGGCCTCCTGCTGAACAGCTCTTTCCGCCTTCGGCTTGGCTCGTTGACCTTCGTGTTCGCCATCAATGGGGTGTTCGTCGCGATCACCAAGCAGACGTACGAGCTGCTACCCGTGGCGATCCTGACGGGGCTTGCGGCGGATGTATGGCTGTGGTGGGGCCGCCGCTGGCCGGGGCGCCGGGGCGCGTCCCTGGGCGTGGTAATAAGC
>DATCPU010000245.1:0-3434 GCA_036569925.1 Candidatus Dormiibacterota bacterium | reverse complement strand
GGCCCATCGAGCGCGGCGCGCATTCGTGGCGACGGGGCACATGCCGTCTTCGACTATCACGATCCCGAGTGGCCGTCCCTCGTGCGAAACGCAACTCCAAATGGACGTGGAGTCGGAACCGCGGTGAATGCGGTTCGGGGCGGGGCGGCGACGGCGCTACAGGCCGTCGCAGACGGCGGCCATCTGGCGACGATCACTGGCGACCCGCCGTCACCCGAACGAGGAATCACGATCGCGAACATCTACGTCCGCGCCGACGGTGCTCGGCTTGCCGCCCTGGTGGCGGCACTCGCGGATGGGCTGCTGTCGCTCCACGTGGGAGCGACATTCGTGCTCGCAGACGCGGCCACGGCGCTCAGGGGCGCCGTCACCGGCAGTGCCGCCGGCGCGACCGTCCTTACGATCGACGGGATCTCACGCGACGCGGCGGACCACAAGTAAGGCGAATCCGCCGCGAGACACATCGCTCCGTGAGGCGGCTTCTTCGCCGTACGGCGGGAGGCGACGGAACCTCTCCAGGTGATTCCCCGTTGCGGTGATCGCCCCGCTTGGTTGATCTTCGACGAGCCATGGCGCGCTGACTCCGCTGACATTCGCGTGCTGCGCTCTATCGCTCGGAACGCGCCCAGGACGCCGCTCCGCTCCTCGGGCGGCAGGACGCCGGCAAAGGGTGAGTTCTGCCGGAGCTCGATCGCCGCCGCGCTTGGCGATGTCAGCGTCTCGAGGATCGCCTCGGACCCCGATTGAGGACCGCCTGCCAGGCATGGAGCCAGCGACCGCTCATCCCGCCTGGATGGGCGCTCCGGAGGCGGACAAGGTTGGTCCGGGCTCGAGCGTCTCAACGGGGTGAGTCGCGAGGTGACCGGACACCGCGCCGTGGAGCCAGAGCGATTGACGCTGATCACGACTGAGTCGAGGCGCAGACGTGCTTCGAGGCGCGAAGGCTTCGACCTCGCTTCGCCGAAGGCGTCGCTGCGTCGGGCTTCTCTTGCAGGTCAGCACGCCCTGATTACATAGGTCAACGACATGCTGGCGCGAGGACCCCAGGATCGTGGCGGCATCTCCCGTGCGGATCAGATCCCTTCGCGAGGGAACAGTCAGGCATCTGGTCAGATCACGTTTGCGACGAGGCAGGGGACGGGACTCGCCCGGATTGCGCCCTGCGGTCATCGCGCCCGACCTTTGGCGCGTGACGCCTCATTTCGGACGTCGATGACGGCGGGTTGCACAACCCTCCGTGCAGCCGTTGCCAGGTCTCGCTCCATGGCCCTCCGGAAGCACGCGACAGGCCAGGGTCAGACGCACAACTCGGGAAGGGTCAGACGCACAACGAGCGCATTCACGCTCAAAACGCGTGCGCCTGATTTCCGGAGGCCGGTCATCGACCCGATCGGGCGCGACAGACAGCCGACGTCACCACAATATGTCGCAATGGGGGAGTAGCCAGACCACCATGGGCTGTGGTGTTGGCTGGCGAGGAAGGATTCGAACCTTCGATCTCCTGATCCAGAGTCAAACGCCAGAATCAGGTCTCGCGAACCATCGCACGAGCGTGGCGGACGGTCATCTCTGTCCATTTCCGGGATGAATCAGGCGCACATCCCGGCACTAGTTAGGCGCACATCGTAATCCGCGATTGAATCAGGCGCCATTGCAAACCGTGCCACACCCGGACACCGCGCCTGGACCGAGAGGATGGGACGGGTCGTCGCTTCGCCTCCGAGGGGCGGCGTTTTCATCGAGGGTCGACCTCGTGCCTCATCGCAGACAAAGATCCCGTTCCCGGCTCAAGCGAAGACACCGTCAACAACGGAGCCATATCGATAGAGACGCAGGGTCAACTGTCTCGGCGTGGGCTGCGGCGTATCGTTCCAGCGCGATGACGTGCGCTTCCGTCGTGGTGCCCTGGGTCGAACCGGAGGATGGGCTGTGAACGTTCGCCCGGCCGAAGCTCGCGATGTGGCATTCATGGCCGCGATGCTGGTTGAATCGGCCTACCCCCCATGGATCGACCCCAAGCCCACGCCCGATGAGGCGCTCACCAACCCCCATTCGGCCAGGTATCTGCGCTCGTGGGGTCGCGCCGGCGACCACGGCGTCATCGCCGAAGACGCGTCGGGTCCGATCGGCGCGGCCTGGTGCCGGCTGCTCCCGGTCTCGGAACCGGGGTATGGCTTCGTTGCGGAGGATGTCCCGGAAATCTCCATCGCCGTCCTGGCGGGGCATCGGGGCGAAGGCGTCGGCCGGCGGCTCCTGACGGCGCTCATCGAGGATGCGTCGTCCCAGGGGGTGCGAGCCCTCAGCCTGTCCGTCCACGTCCTGAACCCGGTCGCCCTCCACATCTATGAGCGGGCGGGTTTCGTGCGCGTCGGCGGCACGGATACGCTGCGAGTCATGCTCCTGACATTACCCGCTGGCCGCCTGCCGCGACAGCCGCGCCGGAGGAGCCACGCCCGATGAACGGACAGGCTCGTGTCGTCGTGGGGTTCTCCGAGAGGTCGCAGCCGGCGCCTGGCGGCGTTGGGGTCAGGGTGTGCTTTGGCCCCCAGGCGACCGACCCGGAGTCGTCGGCGCACTCACCGCCGGCGTTCAGGCCACACTTGCACGGGGTGGTCGTCTCTGAGAGCGAAACCCAGAACCCGAAGTTGCCGCGCTGCTCATCGTGGTCGGCCGGGTCGGACACCGTTGGCGCGTGGCGATCACTGGCTACGGCCTGCTCGTGGTGGCGGGCCTCTTCGTGCTGCTGAGGTAACGCGGACGATGCGGCATTCATCTGAGAAGGGAGACAGGTAACGATGGGCGGAGATCTGCGCCCGGGCATCATCCTCACGGTCACCGGGGCCATTGCGCTGGCTCACTACTGGCTCGTGAGACGCGGGACCATATCGGGGCGCATGTCGCCGACCGGCGAGCTCATCGCCGCGATCATCCTGCTCGTGCTGGGAATCCCGCTACTGGTCATTGGCGTCCTGGCCCGCTGGTGACCCGCGAAGGGGTACTCGGCCTCCGGCGCTGAGGGATTAGGCAGCTAGCCGGCCTTGGGCTGGCCGCCGACCCTACGGCGACTTCGTTGGCTTCGGCGTGGCCTTGGGCGCTTTCGTCGGTTTGGGCTTCTTCGTCGGCTTGGGAGTCGGAGTGGGTTTGGTGGTGGGCCCGGCTGTCAGTGAAGGCGCGCCGAGATTCGTCCCGATCGAGCTCAAGGTCAACGAGATCCGGCCACCTGCAAAGAGGAGCACGCTAATCACGAGCACCGCGACCAAGGCCAGGACGATCGCGTATTCGACGAGGCCCTGTCCAGTCGTTGCGATCATCACGATCCGCTTCGAGCGCCACAGCGCGCCCAGCATGTCCGACCACGAGTGGAGCCAGCTATAAATCCGGATCATTCAGCCATCTCTGCTGCGGGTTGCTCGTGGATCGTATGAAGGAAAGTC
>DATCPU010000244.1:0-5075 GCA_036569925.1 Candidatus Dormiibacterota bacterium | reverse complement strand
ATAAAACACGCGCTCGACGAAGCCGGCGGGCCTGTGCAGGGCGCCGAAGCCCGAACCGACGAGGTAGTAGCCGGCATGGCTCCAGACCGGATCCTTGATCGAGGTTGGGCTGATGCTCACCGACGGGACCCCACGTTCAGGGGTGCTGGCGCGCTCGATGATGGGCTGGAACAGTCGCGCGGGTGGGCGCTGGCCCATCAGCTTGTACACGTTGCGCAAGTGCAGCCGGAACTGGTTGTCCCAAATGGGGTCCATGCCCGAGTCGTGCTTGCGGCTGAACCACCAGAACCAGTCGCTGCCCTCGGTGATCAGGATCTCGCGCCACGCGAGCGCCGCCTGCTCCGATTCCTTGGGCCGCTGACGCAGCTGGTCCTCGAGCCAGTCGCGAGTCTCCGCCAACAGGTCCCACGCAACGTTGTGCTCGGGATCGCCGATCCAGGTATCGAGGCTCGCTCCGATCCAGCTGCCGGTGTGCAGGCGATGCAGCTGCTGGCGTGCCGGGTGCTCTTTGAGGAAGTCGCTGACGGTGGTCGTGATGATCTCCTGTGAAGCTTCCAGCTCGGTGTAGAGCGCGTTCAGGAAGTCGTGGCCATCGCGCGGGTAGAACTCCCACGCGTTCTCTCCGTCGAGTGCGATCACTGCCAGGAAGTCGCGGTCCTCCTGCTGTTCTCGAATTCGGCTAAGGCGCCCGACGAGGTCCCTCGCCGCGTCGATCGACGACATTCGCTGGTAGTCGAAGCCGATCACGTTGGACAGGTTGGAATCGCGGAACACCATTGCCACCGACCGGCCCTCGCGGTCGACGTGATGCGGCTGATAGAGACGCTCCGGCGACAAGTTGCCTTCGATCGAGCGGGCCAGGACCTCGGCATCGCTGATCATCCAATCGATCCCCGCCTTGACGGCAAGGCCGACCACGCTCTCCCCCACCGCCATCTCCGAGGGCCACATCCCAACGGGCTTGCGGCCGACGAGGCGCTCGAACAAACCCTGGCCGAGCTCAATCTGCCGTTCGGCGTCCTCGCGGTGCGAGAAATGGCGCTCGGGTAGCGGCAGCTGTGGATTGGCAGTCCTTGCTGAGTCCACGTGGCACAGCAGCGGCAGGATCGGGTGGTAGTAGGGAGAGAAGGTCAGCTCTGCCTGGCCGCGGTCCGCGAGCTCGCGGTACTTGGGGATGACCAGCTGCATGATCTCCATCTGAGCCTCGAACAGCGGGTCCTTGTCCGCCTCCGTGAAGTCGTGGTCTTTGCGCTTCAGCTCCGCGAGGCGCGGGTCGGACTCGGCCCAATCGGGATCACACCACGCGAGGTTGAACCACACCTGCAGGTCGCGGAGGTCTCCGATCGTGAACTGGGCGTCGACAGGCCGCGAGGCCAGCTCGAGATATCGCGGCGACTGCTGCACTCGCAGCGCCCGCGGGGATTCGCGCATCCAGCGCAGGACGAACTCGCGTTCCTCTCCTGAAAGGTCCTCGGCATTGCGGCGGCTCAAGTTCAGGAACAGGTCGACGGACTCCTCCTTGCCGTAGTCCTCGATCTGAGCCAGCAATGAGGGAACGAGATTGAAGGTTGCCCGCACCTTGGGATACGCGTCGAGCAGCGCCGGCATCTTGTAGTAGTCCTTGGCCGAGCGAAGGCGCACCCAGGGAAGCAGGTATGTGTTGGTGAGGTCGTCCTTGTAATACGGCTGATGCATGTGCCAGACAAAGGCGACGTGGAGAGGCTTCACTGGTTAATCATCCCAGCGTGGCGGGTCCGGCTGTTTCTACTTGGCCGCGTCGTCAAGCGCGCGGATGAAGTTGACGTAGACCCGCTGTTGCTCGCGCAGGATGCCCAACGCGCCAAGCTCCCACCACTCATCGGGAGTGAAGTACGCGCTGACCTCGGCCTCCGGACCGGACTTGCTGAACCACTGGATGAGGTGCAGGTTGTCGGATTGCAGGAGCCACTTCGCCATCTCGACGAACCGCGGGTCGCCGGTCAGCCTCGCCTTGTTGTACGCGTGGTGCATCAGCCCGAAGATGCCTTGTTGCGCATGGTTGCCCAGGAAGAACTCCATGCCTCCCTCGCCGGCCCACGTGGTGCCGTACTCGTTGATCGGGACCTCGAAACCGCGGTCGCCAAGCTCGGCAATCGACTCTGACGGCAGCATCATTCTCACCTTTCGGCCCTTTAACGCGGCCGCGAGCGCAGGTACGAAGGTGAAGATTCCGGTGTTGGCGTGATGGTGCTCGCCGAACGTTTCGAAGTCCCATCCCAGCGTGACCACGTCGCCCCACGTCTCGCGAATCCAGCCGGCATAGCGCTCCGGCGTCAGCGGAAACTCAGACCAGCCACGATTGGAGAACCGGTAGCCGACGTCATCCGAAAGGTCGCGGTGGCGGCAGAGCAAAGCCATGCGTTGGAGCGGATAGCGATAGACGTGGGTGGGCTCACGCCACCCCATCTGCCAGGGCCTGCCCTCCATGAAAGCGCATGTGAAGCCGCACTGTTGGAGCGCGAAATAGACGTCGTTCGACATGAACATCTCGGTAGTGTCGGTCGATGTCACAGGCTTCTGAAACAGCTCCTCGAGGCGCTTGCGCGCTCCAACCATCGCTTCCTTGAAGGCCAGCACATCGACGTAGAACAGCCACGAGTGGTATGGCTCTACGCAAACCACCTCCACGTTCGGGCTGGCGCACAGCTGCCGAAACGAATCGAGCACCTTCGGCCCCCACGCCTCAGCCTGGAGCAGGAAAGAGTTGCTAAAGCCGATCGACATCTTCCAGCCCCGCTTGGTCAGGTCGCGGAACATCTTGGTGGCGGGCACATAAGAGAACTTCGCCACCTGATCGAAGTAGCGCTTGTTCATGGGCTCGTCGAACACGAAGTCAGGCATGGCCTCCGGCGATGTTTTCGGCGGGATGACCTGTGCCGGCAGCTTCAACCGCCGTGGCTGATGCACGACCGTGTAAACGACAAGGTTCTCAGCCACGCGGCGTTGCCGTCCTGCGCGGCGGCCGTCTCGGGGCTGTAGTCGCTTCGGGCGCCGCGGACGGCAGCCTCACCGCCTGCTGCGCTGCCGCAAAGCCCACCTTGAGCAGGAGCTCGTCGATCACCTTCTCCCAGATGTACTGACGCGCCGTGACCCTGCCGCGCCGGCGCATCGATGCCGCCAGCTGCGGCCGCTGCTTCAGCGTGGTGAGACCCGTCACCAGCTCGATCGGGTCGTCGGTCTCCATGACCAGGGCATTCCGGTAAGCGTGCGCGTAGTCCTCACCCGTCGAACCCGTAACGGCGAGCCCGCCCGCCGCCATCACCTCGAGCCCCACCAGACCGAATGGCTCGTGGCCGGAGTTCGCGAGCACCGCGTCGCCCGCGGCATAGATGACCGCCAGCATTTCCTCGGAGACGAAGCTCGTGAGGTTGATCAGGTCGGCGTCGGGGTTGTCCCGAAGGATGGTGGCGAGGCCCGCAGGGTCCGGCGGGGCTTTCACGCCCACCAGCGTCAGGCCCTGGTGCTCGGCTTGTGAAAGGACCTGGCCCCCATGCGACTCGCGCCCGCCACGAATCACCAATTTCACGCGCGCGCCGTGCCGCTTGAGATAGCCCGCGGCGGAAACGGCCATCAGCCATCGCTTGTCAGGATCGAAGCGGCCGATCTTGAAGCACAGGTGGTCGGCCGATGCGGCGGACCGGATCTCGGCGACCGCCGCCGGGTCGGCGTCGTGGATCGACGAGCGCGGTATGCCATTGGGGATGACCATCGGGTTCTGGCCCGACTCCCACATCTTGAATTTCATGTAGCGGCTGACCGTGGTCATCGTCGTGGCGAAAGCCAACGCGCCCCAGTTGATGCGCTCGAACCCGAACGTGTTGTTGGCGTTCCACAACATGACGACCCGGTCGCGGAGGCCTCTGTAGTACAGCGAGTCGGATATGAGGTTCATCGACGCGGCCGTGTGCCACTCCTCACCCAGTACGACGACGTTGCGACCAGATGCGACAGCGGGACCGATCACCTGGTTGATGAGGCTCAGCGGCAGGCTCGAGTTCCAATCGCGAACCTTCTCGTCTTCGCCGTCGTACACGCCGCCGGTATGGCGCTTCGAGATCCACTGGCACCAGCGGTGGTAGTGGAGCCGGCCGCCTTCATGAGTGTCTTCGCCAGGAAGGTCGGGGTCGCCGCAAAAAAAGAGATGCGTGGCGTAGCCCATTCGCGCCAGCGCGCGGGCGAGACCTTTGACGCGGACTCCGAGCCCGCCGACCTGGCTGTACTCGTCGGGACCCTCGAAGCTGAGAATCACAAATGCCGTCGTCTGAGGCGTGAAGTTCACTTTCCTGCTCGCATAGCTTTAAGCGCCGCCGCATGCAGCTCTGCACTGGGCGAGCACAGCAGAGTGGTCCGGGTTTCTAGGTTGCACGTGAGACTGCTCAAGGACTGGCCATTCACATCGGTCGCCGTACCTCCGGACTCAGCGAGGATCAGCATGCTCGCGCTCATGTCGAAGACCCGCATCGGAATCGGCGCGCAAAACGCATCGAAGGCGCCGGCGGCTGTGTGGGCGATCGAGAGCGCCATCGATCCGAGGATGCGAACCTTGCTCGAACTCTTGACGAGACCTTGCGCGGCCGCCAGCGACCGGGGATTGCTCTCGAGGGCGATGAGCCCGATTCGCCCGACAGCCTCCGGAGGCTGGACTTCGATGGGCCGGCCATCCCGCCACGCTCCCTGCTTGCGAATGGCTTTCCACTCCTCGCCATTGACGAGATTAAGGACGTAGCCCGCGACAGTATCGGCAACTGTCGGCCCGTCGAGGAGCGTGAGCATGAGTCCAAAGAACGGAAGGCCCTGCTTGGCGTTGAGGCTGCCGTCGACGGGGTCGACGAGGATCAGCGGAAAGTCGGCGCCGAAGGTGCGCAGTCCAACCTCCTCCGAGAGAACCGAGAAGTGCTCGCCGTCATCCGCAACGCCGTCGAAGTGGCCGAGCACGACGGCCTCTGCCGCGCGATCCAGCTCCATCGTCCTGTCGCCGCCGGCGCCGACCGTGAGCGGCGTGCGCCCTGCTTCAGTGCCCGCTAGCGGTAAGACGG
>DATCPU010000243.1:0-9274 GCA_036569925.1 Candidatus Dormiibacterota bacterium | reverse complement strand
CCGAGCCGATCGTAAGCGAGGTCGGTGTGCTCGAGGCCGACCCACGGATCGAACAGCTCTTCCATGCGCGTCCCGACTCGGCTCATAACTTCATTGTCCTTTTCCAGCGCTGTACGGAAGCCAGGCCCATCCTCGCCCATCGCCACCATCGCATGCTTCTGCACCACAAGGTAGGCGTCCTCTCGCGACATCCCGCTGTCGACGAGAGCGAGCAGGACCCGTTGCGAGAACACGACGCCGCCAGCGAACTGCAGATTTCGCAGCATGCGCTCCGGCCTCACCTCGAGACCGCGCAAAACCCTGCTCATCTCAATCGCCATGTAGTCGACGGCAGCGCATGCGTCGGGAAAGATGATCCGCTCCGCAGAAGAGTGGCTGATGTCTCGCTCGTGCCACAGGGCTGTGTTTTCGAGCGCAGTCACCAGGTGCCCGCGCACGACGCGCGCCAGCCCACATACCCTTTCGGTGAGGACCGGGTTGCGCTTGTGGGGCATCGCCGAGCTCCCCTTCTGCTCTTTGCCGAAAGGCTCGAACGCCTCGCCGACCTCGCTTCGCTGGAGATGGCGGATCTCGGTCGCAATCCGCTCCAGGGTCCCCGCCACGGAGGCTAGCGCACTCATGAAGCTCGCGTGTCGATCGCGCGCGATGACCTGCGTGGAAACGCCGTCTGGCGATAATCCAAGCTCCTTGCAGACATGCTCCTCGACCCGGGGGTCGACTGTCGCGTGGGTGCCAACGGCCCCGCTGACCCTGCCCACCGCGATTTCTTCGGACGCCTGGCGAAGCCGGGCCTGCGCCCGATCGAGCTCGGCGACCCACCCGGCGACTTTGAATCCGAACGTGATCGGCTCCGCGACCACGCCGTGGGTCCTGCCGGCCATGAGAGTCCGACGGTGGCTGACCGCCAGCTCTGCGGCGGCGTCGCGAACGGCTGCGAGGTCGCCGGCGATGATTCGAGCCGACTCGTGGAGCTGGATCGCGGTCGCGGTGTCGTTGAGGTCCTGGCTGGTCATACCAAGATGGACGTATCGAGCCTCAGGTTGGCCGATCGACTCGTTGACGACCGTCAGGAAAGCAACGACGTCGTGTCCGACGCGCTCCTCGACCTCTGCGATCCTGGCGGGGTCGAACGTCGCCTTGCGAATTCTGGGCAGGGCCGACGCCGGAATCCGGCCGAGGGTCGCCCAGGCCTCACACGCCAGAATCTCTATGCGAAGCCACAGTTCTAGCCGGTGCCGGTCGGACCATACCGCCCGAATCGCGGGCGGAGAGTATCGCTCGATCAAATAAGGCGCCGGCTCCCAACTCACGAATGGGGGACAGCGAGATTATACGTGCCGTCGGTCGTCAGAGCAGATGTAGTGGGTACCGTTTGCGCATCCACAAGATGATGTGTGCTTATGGGCGTGTCCGCGGAGCATCGGCGCGGCCCCACATAATCCGCGTCGACTCGATGCTTTCCCTTCGTAACCAGCTTCAGGCACCTCTCGTTTGTAGGTGCACAGGCTGATCGGCCAGTGAGCGACCCGGTGCGCGATGACGAGCGAGACCTCGTCGAACGCGCCAAGCGGGATCCCCGGCAGTTCGGGGCGCTTTACGACCGGCACTTTCAGCAGATTTACAGGTTCGTGTATTCAAGAGTGAGGGAACAAAGCGCCGCTGAAGACGTCACTTCGGAGATATTCATCAAGGCTCTGAAGGCAATGCCCCGGTACCAGGACACCGGGCGGCCTTTTGCTGCCTGGCTCTATCAGATCGCGGTGAACGCCATCGCGGATCGATACCGCACGCTCCGACCCGCGCAGCCCCTCGACGACTTTCACGACCTCTCTGTGGCGGGTCCCGCCCTCGAAGACCTCGCCGCCCACCGGGATGAGCTGCGCCGGATCTGGACGCTTGTCGACCAGCTGCCGGCGCAGCAGAAGACGGCACTCGTCCTCAAGTTCCAGGAGGACATGAAGATCGAAGACATCGCGGTGGCGATGGGTAAGTCGGCCGGGGCGGTCAAGCTTCTCATCCATCGTGGGGTCAGCCGCTTGCGCGAGGACGCGGATGCCCTGAGGCCTGTGGAATGAGCACGAATCACGATCCCGAGCTCGACGACATCCTGCAGGACGAGGAGCTGATCCGGCTTGCCGGGTTGCTGAAGGCGACTCGAAGAGCCGACCCGCCTCTCGACGACGCCTTCCGGTCGTCGTTGCGCCGCCAGCTCATGCAGCGCGCATGGGGCATGGAGGAGGTCCGCACGCCATGGTGGCATCGCTTCGCGGGGCCGCCGGCGTTGGCGTGGGCAGGTGCTGCGCTGGGCATCCTACTGATCGGCTCAGTCGTCGTTTTCACTGCGAACCAGGGCCCTGGAACCAACGTGCTCACCGTCACGAGCCCGATGGCCGACGCGCACGCCGTGCAGCTGCAGGCGCCGATCCTGGTCAGCTTCAACCAGCCGATGAACCAGGCCGCAACGGAGGCAGCGGTGCAGATCACGCCGGCGACCTACGTCACCTTCTCCTGGCAGGACTCTAAGACGCTGGCGGTGCATCCGACAGGTGGCACTCTCGCTCCAAACACGCAGTACCAGGTCACCATCGGTCCGGGCGCCAAGACCCTGGCCGGCCAACCGCTGCCTCGCCCCGCGACCATCAGATTCGTCACGCGTCCCGCAGCGACCCCGCAGCCGACACCCAGGCCGACGCCCACCGCGACGCCTTCGTCCCAGCTGACCGGCGAGCACCGGCTCGCCGCACTGCCGTCGGGAGCCATCTACGCTCCGCTGTGGTCAGCTGACTCGACCACCGTGTATTTCGTTGGTGACAATGGCGCCCTCGAATCAGTGAGCGCCGCCGGCGGCGATGCAAAGACGCTCGTGCCCGATGGCGTTTCGTATCCCGCGATCACAGTGACCGGCGACCGCCTTGCGTATCTCCGCGGCGGCAAGATCGAGGTCATGACGCTCGCCGACAGCTCGACGACCGACCTTGCCACCGCATCGCAGGTCAGCGCGTTGAGCTGGGCAGGGGACCAGCTGCGGTGGGCCACAGACGGCGGAGTCTTCAAGGCCGGAGCGAATGGTCCGGAGCAGCTGGCCCCAGTTGCCCAGGGCGTCGCTGTCGTGTCGATCGCACCTGATGGCGCCCACGACGTCTCACAGTCGGGGACCGCGCTATCGGTGGTCGATCTCGCGGCGAACACGAGTCAACCTCTCGCTGGAGCGAGCGCGTTTCTCGGGTGGTCGCCGGACGGCTCTCGTTTGATGTACGCGACAACCGCGGGAATAGTCGTTGCGAATACCCTGGCTTCGTCGATCGGGACGCTGCCGGCGGGCGACGCGAGCTGGTCGAGCAAGGATGTGGTTCTGATCGGCTCCGACACCGCGCTGTATGCGATCCATCCCGATGGGACCGGCGGCACCCTGCTCAATACCGGAGCGTACCGTCATCCTGTCTGGGCCCCGAACGCCGTGGCCTTTGCCTTCGCACGCGGTGCCTCCCTATGGATCGCAAACAGCCCGGCGATCGCACCCGAAACTTCGCCACTCGACCAGGCCGCATCGGTCGTGACGCAGTTCATGAATGCCCGGCTGGCGATGCAGCAAGAGGCGGCCACGACGTTCCTGGACGACAATGGCAAGCAGGCTTACTCGAGCAGCGGCTTGCCCCTTATCGTCGTCGGCGATTCCAGGTTCACTCGCGACTACATAGTCATGCAGGAGCTGACCGCGCAGAATCCCGCGACCGCCAGGTTTGTCGTTCGCCTGGTGCTCAGCAGAGACGCGGTCGACGTCGCCGGTTATGAGGAAACGCTCACGCTGATACGACCCCAGGCCGGCCAGCCTTTCCTTATCGACCAGGCCAGCGCCAGCTCTACCCGCCAGCTTGGTCGGGGCGCAGAGGTGGTCAGCGTCGACATTGCCACGGGCAGCATGAAGATCGTTTTCGACAGCGACCTCGTCTCCGACACGGTGGCTGATGGTGTGATGCTTCTGGACAAGAACGGCAAGCGCGTCGGCAGCCAGTCGACGTACGCAAACCGCACGGTTGTGATCACTGGGCTCGCCCTGACCCCCGGCGCCGACTACAAGCTGGTGGTCCTCACGACGGTGCAGGACGTGAGCGGGCGCAGCGTGCACGGCGAATACGATCTCAAGGTCGTCGGCCCGGCGGTCGAAAACGCCTCGAGCACGCCGGGACCGGAACCTAGCCCCAGCCCGATTCCGTCACCCTTGCCCTCGCCGTCGCCCTCGCCTTCTGCCTAGAGACGCTTCAGGATCCGGGCGGCCCGGCACAGCGCGGTGACCGAGCCTGAATGCGCGATGGTCCCCCCGAGGGCAGCTTCGAGCGCGTCGGCGAACGGCATTCGCAGCACCTCCATGTCCTGCTCGTATGTCTCGGGGCTCCGCTTCGATTGCGTCAATGATTGAGCCAGGTACATGTGCGCGCGGCCCGTCAAGAAAGCCGCCCCGTGCACGACACCAAGCGCGGTGTATTCCGCGGCCACCAGTCCGGTCTCTTCGGCGAGCTCACGCTTGGCGCAATCGATCGGGTCTTCGCTGGCATTGAAGGTGCCGGCGGGGACTTCCCACGACGATGCGTCCCACGCGTGGCGCCACTGGCGTACAAGCATCGTGTCCCCGTTGTCGAAATAGGGAACGATGAACGCGGAGTCCGGGTTGACGAGCACTGTGTACTTCGCGTCCGGGCCGTTGGGGAAGTGGATCACGTCGTCGCGCAGGGTGAATGGACCCGAGGTCCCTGCGGTTGAAGACGCCACCACCTCAAACGGACGGCCGCCGGCCGGGTGCCGCAACGTGCTCAGTGCTTCTGCACCACAACCGCCACCGCCGCCGCTGCCGCCGCCATGTGCCTGGGGTCGGCGCCGTAGTCGAACGGCGACGTGTCGCTCGCGTATCGCTTGGCCTGATCGACAAGCTCGGGATGCTCCTCGATGAAGCGGGTGCTCAGTTTGCCTGCACGGAAGTCAGCGCTGTCCAGGATTGCACGGTGGTAGCTGATCGTCGTGGCCGGTCCGATCACCACGAACTCGCGCAGGGCGCGGCTCGCGCGAGCGATGGCCTCGGCGCGATCGCTGCCGTGAACGATGAGCTTGGCTACCAGTGAGTCGTAGTTAGGTGGCACCTCGGAGCCAGGGCCGAATCCAGAGTCGACGCGGACGCCAGGACCTGCGGGCGCAACCCAACGCGCGATTCTCTTGGGATTGGGCATGAACTTTCGCAGCGGGTCCTCCGCGTTGATCCGCATCTCGATCGCGTGGCCGGTCCAGGTCACGTTCTCCTGATTGAAACTCAGCTCCATGCCCGCTGCGATTCGGATCTGTTCCTTGACCAGATCAATTCCAGTGACGGCCTCGGTGATCGGATGCTCGACCTGGAGCCTCGCGTTGACCTCGAGGAAATAGAACTCGCCGTCGCTGAAGATGAACTCGACGGTCCCTGCATTGACATAGCCGGCTGCCCTCACCGCACGGATTGCAGCCTCCCCCATCGCCGACCTGATCTCCGGCGTCACCACCGGCGATGGGGTCTCTTCCATGATCTTTTGATGGCGGCGCTGAATCGAGCACTCGCGCTCGCCCAGGTGGACGGCATTGCCGTGGCTGTCGCAGATGACCTGGATCTCCACGTGGCGCGGCTTGCGAACGTATCGCTCGAGGTAAACAGTGCCGTCCCCGAAAGCCGACCGGGCCGCCTGCGCGCTGCTCTCGATCGCCGCCACGAGCTCGGTCTCCGACTCCACCACCTTCATCCCGATGCCGCCGCCGCCACCTGACGGCTTCACCATCACCGGGAACCCGATCTCCTTTGCCGCGGCGAGAGCTTCGTGCGGATTCGCAATCGCGCCAGTACCCGGCGTGACAGGCACGCCGTTGGCGACCGCCATCTGACGCGCGGAGACCTTGGAGCTGAGCGCTCGCATCGCGGACCCCGGCGGTCCGATGAACCGGATGCCGGCCGCTTCGCATGCGTCGGGGAATGCAGCTTTTTCCGAGAGGAATCCGTAGCCCGGATGTATCGCCTCCGCGCCGCAGTCATGGGCGACCTTGACGATGCGCTCGAGCTGGAGATAGGACTCGCCCGGGGGCGCGCCTCCGATGTGATGGGCCTCATCCGCGTAGCGCGTGTGGATGGCGTTGCGATCGGCGTCGGAGTAGACGGCGGCCGTCGCTATGCCCATCTCGCGACATGCGCGCATGACGCGGATGGCGATCTCGCCACGGTTGGCGACGAGGACCTTCTTGAAAAGCTTGCTTTTCATTCCTTCAAGCGGACGAGCTTTCGCTTCATCCGACGGCCAGCAAAGGCTGGCCGGGGGTGACCACCTCACCCTCCTTGACGTAGACCTCGCTCACCTTGCCGGCCACCGTGGTGACGATATCGTTCTGCATCTTCATCGCCTCTAGCACGGCGACCACGTCCCCCAGCTTGACCTCGTCGCCCGCCTTCGCGGGCAGCTTGACGATGAGGCCCTGCATCGGTGCGATGACCGTGCCCTCGCCCGTGCGCGGCGGCGGTGCAGTCTGGGCGGCGCCGGACGGCGTGACAGCCCCTGCTCCAGCCATAACGCTCATCCCAGCGCCGCTGACGCGAACCTTGAAGACCTCGCCCTCCACCTCGACATCGAACTCAGCGGCGACGGTGGCAGCGGGCGGCGGCGGCGGATCGGGCGTGGCGGCAACCGGCTCGGTGGTGACCTTGGCCGCGGGCGCCGGCGCCTCGGCCTCCGGTTCAGGACCGCGCAAGTAGTCAGGCGTGAGGTTCGGAAACAGCAGGTATATGAGGACAGATTCATCTGTCGGCTCATAGCTCATCTTCTTGAGCTGCATGCGCGCCGCCTCGACCTGCGGCTCGAGGAGGTCAGCGGGCCGGATCGTGATCGGCTCCTCGCGGCCAAGGACGAGTCGGCGCAGCTCGTGATCGGCAGGCACCGGAGGCCGGCCATAAAGACCCTGGAGGTAATCCTTCAGCTCTTGCGTCACGGTGGCGTAGCGGTCGCCGCCAATCACGTTGTAGACAGCCTGGGTGGCGATCATCTGCCGGATCGGCGCCACCAGCGGCGGATAGCCGAGCTCCTTTCGTACGCGATTGGCCTCCTCCAGCACCTCGGCCAGCCGGCCGGAGGCATTGCGCTCGGCGAGCTGCCGGTGCACGTCCTCGAGCATCAGTCCCGGCATCTCGTAGCGCAGGATGCTCGCGTCCACCCTGTCGGCGACAGGGCTCAAGTCTTCGATGTGCTTGCGCTTGAGCACCTCAAGGTCGTGCTGGGCGTCCCACATCCTCGCCAGGTCAAGACCTGTGTCGTACTCCCCGCCCTTCAACGCGGCAACGACGCTTTCGGCCGCCGGCTGTGACGTGCCCCACGCCAGCGGCGACATGGCAACATCGAGGATCTCCGCTCCGGCTTCGACCGAGGCCATGTATGCCATCGGGGCCATGCCGCTCGAGCAATGCGAGTGCACGTCGATGGGGACGCTGACTGTCGCCTTGAGCGCTGTGACCAGCTCCCACGTGGCCTGCGGGCTGAGCAGGCCCGACGTGTCCTTGATCACCACCTCGTGGCAGCCCATGTTGACCAGACCTTTGGCCAGCGAGCACCACAGCTCGATGTTGTGCGCGGGCGAGATCGCGTAGCTGAGCGCGCCCTGGACTTTCTTCTTAGCCTTCAGGGCCGCGCCGACTGTCGCCTCCATGTTTCTCAGGTCGTTGAGCGGGTCGAACACGCGGAAAACGTCGACTCCGCACTTGGCTGCGTGCTTTATGAACAGCTCGACCACGTCGTCCGGAAAGTTGCGGTTGGCGAGCAGGTTCTGGCCCCTGATCAACGCCTGGATGGGCGTGTGCGGGGTCGCCTTGTCCAGGTCTCGCAGGTACTCCCATGGATTCTCGCGCCGCCGAACCTGGGTCTCGAAGGTCGCGCCCCCGAACGCTTCCATCGCGGTGAACCCGATCCCATCCATCTTGGCGGCGATCGGCACTATCTCGTCCCCGCGCAGGTGCCCGCCGAGCAGAGATTGCTGCGCGTCCCTAAAAGTGGTGTCGACCAGGCGTAGCCGTGGCACTCTTTTGGCCATCACGGTCCCGCCAGCGCCGCACGCTTTTCACTGTGACGGGCTTCCACCACGGTGTCGCTCAAACCGATGATGCGCGCCGCGAGCCACGCGGCATTCTTGGCCCCACCATCGCCGATGGCAACCGTCGCCACAGGGATGCCCGCCGGCATCTGGACGATCGAGTACAGAGAGTCGACTCCGCCCAGGTGCTGTGTCGGCACGGGCACGCCGATCACCGGCAGGTCGGTCCAGGCGGCCACCACGCCAGGCAGGTGCGCTGCGCCGCCGGCTGCCGCGATCACGACCTTGATGCCGCGTTCGCGAGCTGAGGTGGCCCATTCCATGACCCCGCGGGGGTTGCGATGCGCCGAGCAGACCTTCACCTCGTGCGCGAGCCCAAGCTCCTCGAGCACTTTGACGCACGACTCCATGAAAGGGAGGTCTGACTTCGAGCCGAGGATGACGCCGACAACAGCGGTCACTAAATAGCCTCCAGAGCAATATCCGATCTAAAGAAGGCCCCTGGGAATCGTACCTGCCGGGCCCCGGCAAGCGCCTTCTCACGGGCCTCAGCGACGGTTTCCCCCAGGGCGGCGGAGGTCACGACGCGGCCGCCATCGGTCACGAGGCCCTTGCCGGGCTCGAACTTGGTGCCCGCGTGGAAGATCAGGGCACCGCGTGGTATCTCGGCCAGGCCGCGGATCTGGAGCCCGAGCGTCATCGCTGCGTCATCCGGGTAGTGGGCGGAGGCGACGACGATCGCGACCGATGCCTGAGGGCTCCATTGGAGGTCTGGGAATGACGCGAGCGTGCCCTTCGACGAGGCCAGCGCGAGCGCAACAAGGTCGGACTGGAGGCGCGGTAGCACCGCCTGTGCCTCCGGGTCTCCAAAGCGCGCGTTGAACTCGATCGCCCGAATCCCCGACTTCGTGAGCATGAGGCCGGCGTACAGGACGCCGCGGAACTCATCGCCCGATGCGGCAAGCTCGCGCACGGCCGGCCGCAGCACTGTGTCAACGACCTCGGCTACCAGCGCGTCATCGACCCCCAAGGGCGGCGAGTACGCGCCCATGCCGCCGGTGTTGGGCCCGCTGTCCCCCTCGTGTACGCGCTTGAAATCGCGAGCGGGGGCGAGCGGGACCACCTCCGTGCCGTCGGTCACCGCAAGGAGCGACAGCTCCGGCCCCTCCAGCAACTCTTCGACCACCACGGT
>DATCPU010000242.1:0-5830 GCA_036569925.1 Candidatus Dormiibacterota bacterium | reverse complement strand
CGAGGCGTCGGGCCTGGCTTACACCCACCTGCGCGCCGGCGAGTTCATGCCGTCCTACTTTCGCCAGGTCCCGTCGATCGTGGCCAGGGGCGTCCTTGCGCTGCCGATGGGGGATGCGACGATCGCATCCGTGGACATTGGCGACCTGGCCGAGGTGGCCATCGCCGTTCTGACGACGTCCGGCCACGAGGGGATGACGTATCCGCTCACCGGCCCTGAATCGCTGTCGATGGTTGAGGTCGCCGAGAAGCTGTCGGCTGCGATCGGAAAGACCGTCCGGTATGTCGACGTGCCCCCCGAGGAGGCGAACAAAGCGCGGTTGGCTGCGGGCATGCCTCCCTACCTCGCCGAGGGATTGGACGAGCTCTTCGCAGAGCGGCGCGAGGGCAAGGAGTCAAGAGTGTGGCCAACGATCAAAGACGTCTTCGGGTTGGAACCGACCACCTTCGACCAGTTCGCAACGCGGAACGTCGCCATCTTCAGAGGCGAACAGCCGGCACCGCGGTAATCGCTAGGCTTGCCGCGGCCACGAAGCGGGGTCGTGGCCCGTGTTGGGTACGCTTCCGGTGCGCCAGTAGATTGAGTCGCGTCTCTGCATCAACTCGTCGTCCACGAGGAAGCGACGAAGGGCGGCGAAATCCCAGTGTCTCCGTCCAATGATCTCGTTGACCTCGGGCTCCGGGTACCGCCGGCCCGGTTCGAAGTCCTCGGCCAGCCAGCGTAAGACGGACATTCGCTTCTTGTGCTGAGCTGGGATCGCGAGCAGCCTGCCCGCCGAGTCGACAAAGTTTTCCAAGATGCGAGCGTCGGATTCGTCCACGTCGGCTTTACCTTTCCAGCTTCACCTTGCGTTGGATCTTCACATGGTCGAGCCCGAGCCAGTCGGCGAGCTCGTGGAGCTGACCATCGACGGTCGTGACATCTTTGGCATTCGTACCGCGCTCCATATGGATCTCCGGTACGCGCAGCGTCGACGCCTCTCGGTCCGCCTTGGCGTCGAACCGCCCGATGAACCTGTCGCCGCTGAGCACCGGCAAGACGTAGTAGCCCCAGCGCCGCTTCGTGGGTGGGACGTAGATCTCCAGGACGTAGTCGAATTCGAACAGCTCAAGCAGGCGGCGACGGTCGTGGATCAGCCTGTCAAATGGAGAAAGCGTCGCTGTGCGGCCTGCGAATTTGCGTCGAAGCAGCTTGGGATCGACCACCCATTTGCCGGCCAGGCCCTCGACCTCGACTGGAACCCCGACGCCCTCGACTGCGCCTGGAGAAGGGGTGTTCGCTGTCCCCAGGTATTCGGTCATCGTGAAGTTACGGCCGAGGGCTACTGGCCGCGCAATGCCGAGCGAACGCAAGCGCCTTTCGGCGCGGATTCGAATGGCCGCCTCGGTGCTGAGGACTGGCGGTTCCTTTGGGTGCACCCTGTGCGAGAGGTCCCAGGTTCGCTCATTGCCTTGGCGGCCGGAGATAGCGATCTCACCTCGCGCCGAGAGGAAGTCGAGCATCTGTCCTGTCGTCCGGCCGTCGTTCCAGCCGGACGACGGCCAGGAGGCCACCGCGGCGCGGTCCTCGAGCTGGCGAGATCGCAGCGGGCCTCGCGCGTCGAGCTCGGCGAGCAGGTATGCGCGAAACTCGGCATTGGCGGTCATCCACTCCTTGATACGGCCCGACCAGACGGAATGGCCGGGAGGCCAGGCGGCCATGACGGCTCGGTAAACGGGGAAGTCGGCGGCGGGATAGATGAAAGCGCGGTGCTCGAACAAAGACCTCTTGACGTAGGTCAGGTGGGCGAGCTCAGCGGGTTTGAAGCTGTTGCCCAGGCGGCTCCAGAGCACCAGGTGCTCGGTTCGAGCGACGGCTGCGGTCGGATCCAGCTGCAGAAAGCCGAGCTGGTCGACGACTTTCACGATGCTGCGCGGCCGCGGTGAGTCGAGCATCTGGGCCATCACCGCGAGTTGGCGTGCCCGTTCACGCGTGATGCGCGTGACCCGTTGTGCTGGCTTCTTGTTACCCGCGGACGGAAGCTGTCGTTTGCGCTTCATGGACTTAAAAGATATGACGCCGACCGCCCGTCCCGTCCTGTTCTCAGGAGCAGTTGCGACAGTCTGTGCCGTGGCCGTCGCGTTGGCCGTCGTTGCCGCCAACCGGCCTCAGGTGGTGGTCGCCGCACCGGCTGCCTTGCCGCAATCGACGTCGACATTTACGCCGGGCGTATTTGCAAGCGGAGATGCGAAAGTGTCCGCGAAACCTGATACCGCCTTCCTCACGGTTGGCGTCGACTCGGTCAAGCCGACTGCCGCGGCGGCCCAGAGCGACATTGCGGGCAAGGCGGCGAAGCTCATTGCCAAGGCCAGGGGCATTGGCATCGCTGACAAGGACATCAGCACCTCGGGCTACTCGGTGAATCCCAACTACGTGGGTTCCAACTCCACCATCGACGGTTACCGCGCATCCGAGCAGATCTCGCTCAAGTGGCACAACGTCGACACGGCGGGTGGCGCTCTCGATGCGCTCATTCAATCAGGCGGCGCGACCAATGTCAGCGTCGGGTTTGGCCTTGCGAATCCAAAAGTGGCAGAGGCGCAGGCTCGCGCGCTGGCGATCGCTGACGCCAAGACCAAGGCTCAGGCGATGGCGGATGCCGCGGGCGTGAGGCTCGGCCAGGTGATGCGGGTCAGCGATGTCTCCTCATACGGCGCCACGCCGATCTTTGGCGGAGCCTACGACGCCCGCGCTGCCGCGCCGGCACCGACACAGCTGCCCGTCGGCGAGCTCGACGTGCAGGTGACAGTCGAGGTCGACTTCGCGATCACCTAGCCTCGAGGGGGTGGTACAAAGCCGTCACGTTGGCCTCGGGTGACTTATGGTCGCGGGGATGATCAAGGTATACCCGGACCGGAGCTTTCCTGCATTCATGCGCGTCCTAGGGGACTTCTTCGCCGTCGCCTGGACTGTCGCGTGGGCTGCTTTGGGCTGGTTGATCTACCAGACCGTGTTGGGGTTGCAGGCGATCGCCGATGGGATCACCAGCACGGGGGCCACGTTCAATGAGTGGATCTCGTCGTTCCGCAACGCGGTGCCTGGTGGCATTCCTTTTCTGAGCCAGTTCCTGCTCGATACGGCGAACACGTTGCAGAGGTACTCCGGCGATCAGCTGGTTTCGGCCGGTCAACAGATCCACGAGGCGATCTTTCAGCTCGCGATCGTGCTCGCGGTGCTGGTGGCGCTGCCGCCGATCCTGCTCGTGCTTGTGCCTTACGGCGCATGGCGGTGGAGGGACATGAGGGAGATCGGTGCGGCCCTCGCGTTCGTACGCATCGCGTCGATGACGGGGCGCGCGGACCAAGCGAGGGCGGTGCTCGCTTATCGCGCGGTCTCAACTTTGAGTTTCCGGCAGCTCATGTCGGCGAGCGCTGACCCGGTTGGCGATATCGCCGAGCACCGTTACGACCGGCTCGCGAACGCGATGCTGATCCGGGCGGGCCTTGATCCGACGCGCTTGGCGCCGACCGACCTGCCTGAGCTCCCTGCACATCGGGGAAATTAGCCGGCAGCAGTCGGTATGGTTGTCGCCATGTGCAGAAGCATCAAGACGTTGCGCCGTGCCGATGTGGTCGCGACCGATGAAGAGATCCGCGCTGCCGCGCGCCAGTTCGTGCGGAAAGTAAGTGGGTTCCGGGAACCTTCGAGCAAGCACCAGGTGGCGTTCGAGGGAGCGGTGGACGAGATTGCCGTCGCGTCGCAGCGCCTTCTCGAAACGATCTCAGGAAACCTGGCCCGCCGCACCGCTTAACAACCTGGGTTGATGGCCCCGATACGCTGGCCACGGTTGGCCGGCGCGGGAGGGTCCGGCCAGTGGTGGAAGGGAGGGCCTGCCACATTTGTGCCGGGCGCAGTGCCAGCCCGCTGTATTGATTTCGGTTTTCCATACCCATTCAGGCCCATGCCCGTTATACGGGCATGACTCGGTCGAGTATCTGCGCGGTGGTCGCAGTCGTTGGACTGATGCTGGTCGCGACCGCATGCGGCCCCGCGCCCGTCGCCAACACCGTGGCGACACCTACACCACATGCTCAACCGACTCCTACGTTCGATGTTTCAACCACTCCTCCTCCACCTACCTCCTCACCGACCCCTCTCAACTCCCCCAGCCCATCACCTTCGCCAACGCCCTGCACCCTCCCTCAAACACTGCCGGGCCTTTGCGCCGGCCGTGCGGCGACTCCGCAGCAAGAGGCAGAGATGACCGCGGTCGGTAAAGCCGGTATCGAGCGCGAGTACGGCTGGAAGGACTGGTCGGCGTGCTCGAGCGGCGACGCCTGCTTCAAAGTCAGCGAACCCTCCAGGGCGATGGTTGGTACTAACGCCGGCGTGTTTGACGGCGGCAACGGCATCTACCCAGGCGGCGGCCTCGGTTCGGCGTGCTGGGTGTTCGTATATCAGGACTCCGACGGGTGGCACTACTCCAACGCCGGCTGCGCCCAGAACCCAGGCTATGTCCCGGGCGTCGGGACCCACGTGTTCGTTACCGGCGGCTGTGCCAATTTCAGGAACGGCCCTGGCCTGAGCTCGCAGGTGCTTGGTTGCCTGTCAAACGGCTCGATCGTCGACGTCGACAGCGCCCCTGTTTACTTGGACGCCCACATCTGGTGGCATTTGGTCGGTCGGGGCTGGATGGCGCACGACTTCCTGGTCAAGCCGCATCTCGCAGTCGGCACGTTCGCTCACTACGCCACACCAAGCGCTGGCAGCACGCCTGGCGGCATCACGGCTGGGCCGGATGGAAATGTCTGGTTCACCGAGGAGCTCGCCAACCGGGTCGCCAAGGTGACCGTCGCAGGCGCCTTCACCGAGTACGTCGTACCCACGCCGAACAGCCTTCCAGCGGATATCGCACTTGGACCGGACGACAACCTTTGGGTCACTGAGGCCAAGGCCGACAAGATCGCCCGGGTGTCCACGCGTGGCACTTTCACCGAGTACCCCCTACCAGTTGGAAGTTCGCCCGCGTACATCGTCCAGGGTCCCGATGGAAACCTTTGGTTCACCGAGATCGACGCCAGCAAGGTCGCGAAGATCACGACCGCGGGAGTCGTGACTCAGTACACCATCCCGACCCCTGACAGCAGCCCAACCGATATCACAACTGGGCCAGACGGCAATCTCTGGTTTGTCGAGCGAATCGGAAACAAGGTGGCCAAAGTCACCACGTCGGGCGTTTTCACCGAGTACCCGGTCACGACCCCCGGCAGCTTTCTTCAGGGCATTGCAGCGGGGTCGGATGGCAACCTCTGGTTTACGGAACAAGACGTAAACCGCGTTGCGAAGATAACCGCCGCGGGCGTGATCACCGAGTACCGGGTCCCAACGGCGTACAGCCTGCCCCAGATCATCACGGCGGGACCCGACGGAAACCTCTGGTTTACAGAAAACTACGGCCCCAAGATCGCCAAGCTGACAACAGCGGGTGTCATCACCGAGTACTTGATACCGCTCGGCAACAGCGGCCCGTACAGCATCACGACAGGACCGGATGGAAACATCTGGTTCACGGCCAGCTTTATCTCGGAAATCGGTTCCCTCGGGCTGCCCTGACCCTTCGGCTCAGACCTGGCAGCCTCGGCAGAAGTTCAGGGGCTCTCGGTTTGAGCCCAGCTGGCTGATCCGGTGCCCGCACCGCGGGCAGGTCTTGCCTCCTTTCATGTGCACGGCCATGAACGACCGGTCCTGCTTGGACTCCTCGTAGTTAGGGTTCGCGAGGATGGCCTCGACGGCCCGCGCCAACACCTTTGGGATGGCCTCGAACAGCGCCTCCTCGTCCGCCGGCTTTAGC
>DATCPU010000241.1:0-4232 GCA_036569925.1 Candidatus Dormiibacterota bacterium | reverse complement strand
TCGAACGAGCTGCGCGACCAGATCCGCAAGCACGAGCACGCCTATTACGTGCTCGACCAGCCCGAGATCTCGGACGCCGAGTACGACGCGTTGTTTCTCGAGCTGCGCCGTCTGGAGGAACAGCACCCGGAGCTGGTCACCCCCGACTCGCCCACCCAGCGCGTCGGCGGCGAGGCCTCGGACCAGTTCGCTAAGGTGCGGCACCGCTCCCCGATGCTGAGCTTGCAGAACGCCTTCGACGAGGACGAGATCCGCGCCTTCGACAAGCGGGTTCGCGGGGTGGTGGGGGACAAGGTCACATACGTTGCGGAGCTGAAGATCGACGGGCTCGCCATCAGCCTCACATACGAGAAAGGAAGGCTGAAGCGCGCGGCCACGCGCGGGGACGGCACCGTCGGTGAGGACGTGACCGCGAACATCCGGACGATCAAGAGCGTGCCGCTGTCGATCACGGCGGTCGCCGGCCTGCCTGATCTGTTCGAGGTGAGGGGCGAGGTGTACTTTCCGATCGCCGCCTTCGAGAAGCTCAACCGCGACATCGAGGCGGCCGGCAAGCCGCGTTTTGTCAACCCCCGCAACACCGCGGCGGGCAGCGTGCGGCAGATCGATCCGAAGGTGACCGGCAGCCGCGACCTTCAGACCTTCATGTACATGCTCGACCCGGCCGGCCCCGCTCGCTCCCAGTGGGATTTGCTACGAACGCTGGAGAAGATGGGCTTTCGGGTGAACAAGCACCGGCGCCGCCTGGCATCGATCGACGAGGTGATCGAGTACCACGCCGAGTGGCAGCGCAAGCGTCATGAGCTCGAGCACGAGATCGACGGCATCGTGGTCAAGGTCGACAAGTTCGACCAGCAGCTCGAGCTGGGGTTCGTAGCGCGCTCGCCGCGCTGGGCGATTGCGTTCAAGTACACGCCGGAGCAGGCGGAGACGGTGGTTGAGAAGATCGAGTGCTACGTCGGCCGCACGGGCGTGCTCACCCCGGTCGCGCATGTGAAGCCGGTGGTCGTGGGCGGCGTGACCATCCGCAACATCACCATGCACAACGAGGCGCAGGTCAATGAGAAAGGCGTGTACGTCGGGGCGCGCGTGGTCATCCACAGGGCGGGCGACGTGATCCCCGAGATCGTCAGTGTGATGGAGCCGAAGGAAGGCTGGCGCATGCCTGCCAGGTGCCCAGTGTGTGGGGGAGAGGTGGTGCGCGAGGAGCCGTACATCGCGCACCGCTGCATCAATCCTTTTTGCGCCGCGCAACGCCTGGAGCGGCTGCGGCATTTTGCGAGCCGGGGCGCGCTGAATATCGAGGGTCTTGGGTACGCGACGCTGACCCAGGTCATCGAGAAGGGCTGGGTCGAGGATCCGAGCGACCTGTTCCGATTGTCGAAGGAGCAGGCGATGGAGCTCGAGGGGTTCGCTGACAAATCGGCCTCGAATCTCCTGCAGCGCATAACCGAAAGCAAGCGGCCACCGTTGGGGCGGTTGTTGTATGCGTTGGGCATCCCGCAGGTGGGGGAGGCGACTGCAGACTTGCTGGCCGCGGAATTCGGGTCGATTGAGAAGCTGCGTTCGGCGAACGAGGAGGATCTGGTTCGCACCGAGGGCGTGGGCCCGAGCATGGCCAAGGAGATCGAGCAGTATTTCAAGGGCCACGGCGGAGAGCTGGTCTCCAAGCTGCTGAGCGTGGGCGTCGAGCCGCAGGCCACCGAGCCGGTGGGCGAAGGCCCGTTCACAGGCAAGACGTTCGTCTTCACAGGCACGATGGAGACGATGAGCCGCCCCGACGCTGAGGCGCTGGTGAAGCGCATGGGCGGGAAGGCGGCCTCCAGCGTCAGCGCGAAAACCGATTACGTGGTCGCGGGCCCGGGCGCGGGTTCGAAGCTGGAGAGAGCGCAAAAGCTGAAAGTCGCTGTGTTGGACGAAGAACAGTTTCTCGCGCTCATAACGAAATGAATAAGACGATCTCCCCACTCGCGGAGGAGGTGGTGGGCGAAGCCCTCCCGATCGGACGTCCAGTCGGGCACGGCCGTGCTTCCCCGCCATGGCTCTGGGTGGCCTTGCTCGTTGGGGCTGCGGTGACGCTGTGGTGGGCCTGGTTTGTTTCGGGCTTCCTTTCAGAGCCCTCCGCGGTCGGACGAGTACTACTCGTGCTCCTGGGGTCGATCGGACTGTCGGCCCTCTCCGGACTCGCTGGCGCGGTCGGCGCAGTTGGGCTGATTCGCCGCGAATCATGGGCCCGGGCGTTGGCGTGGATCGCAGCTGTTGCCCTCACGCTAAGCGGCGCCGGCGCGATCGGTGGGGTGCCCGCACTCGTCGGCCTCGTGGCGAGTCGAGGTACCGCGAGACCCTAAGCTACTTCGGTGTCACTAACTCGCGATCAGGTGCGTCATGTGGCCATGCTTGCCCGCCTCGCACTCGAGCCGGGCGATGAGGAGTTCTACGCCGAGCAGCTGAGCGGCATCCTCGGGCATATCGACCGCTTGCAGCAGGTCGACACCGATGACATTCCTCCCACCGCGCAGGTGGTGGAAATCGTCAACCAGCTGCGTGAAGACGAGCCAAGGCCGGGCCTGACGCAGGCCCAGGTGCTCGCGAACGCCCCCGCCGCGCAGGACAGCTTCTTCCGCGTGCCCTCGATCCAAGAGGAGGCCTGATGGACACGACGCACATGACCCTGGCCGAGCTGCAGCGGCTGCTGCGGGCCCGCGAGCTGTCGGCGAAGGACCTGCTGTCCGAGCATATGGTGCGGATCGACAACGTGGACGGCGAGGTCAAAGCATTCCTCCGCATCACGCCCCAACTGGCCTCCGAGCAGGCCGCCGCAGCCGATCGCGCGCTCAAGGCGGGCAACGCCGGGCCGCTCGCGGGGATCCCCCTTGCGGTGAAGGACGTACTGTGCGTGGAGGGCGTCGAGACGACGGCGGGGTCGCAGATCCTGCGCGGGTTCAAGGCGCCATACACGGGCACGGCGGTGCGGCGCCTGTTCGAGGCGGGCGCTGTGATGGTCGGGGTCACGAACTGCGATGAGTTCGCCATGGGCAGCTCAACCGAGAACTCGGGCTACTTTCCGACGCACAACCCGTGGGATCTCACTCGCGTGCCGGGTGGCAGCTCAGGCGGGAGCGCATCGGCCGTCGCTGCGGGCGAGGCGGTGGTGGCGCTCGGTACCGACACGGGCGGGTCGATCCGCCAGCCTGCTGCGCTGTGCGGTGTGGTCGGGATGAAGCCGACGTACGGGCGCGTCAGCCGCTACGGGCTCATCGCGTTTGCGTCGAGCCTGGACCAGATCGGCCCATTTGCCCGGTCGGTGGAGGACGCTGCGATCGTGCTCGAAGCGATGTCCGGCCGCGACCCGCTGGACGCGACCTCATCGGATCGCCCCAACGATGTGAGGCGTGATTTCGAGGCCGGAGTCAAGGGGATGCGGCTCGGGGTGCCACGTGAGTACTACGAGGTCGATGGGATTGAGCCCGGTGTGAAGGCCGCGATCGACAAGGCGATCGATGCATTGCGACGCGCGGGGGCGGAGATCGTCGATGTGACCCTGCCACACACGGACTACGGCCTCGCCGCGTACTACATCATCGCGCCGGCCGAGTGCTCGTCCAACCTTGCTCGGTTCGATGGAGTGAAGTACGGGCTGTCGGACCAGGACGCCGCGAACATCACCGAGGCTTACATGCAGACGCGGCGCAAGGGGTTTGGGACCGAGGTTCGGCGCCGCGTGATGCTGGGTACCTACGCGCTGTCGAGTGGCTATTACGACGCGTATTACCTGAAGGCGCAGAAGGTGCGGACGCTCATCAAGAGGGACTTTGACACCGCATTCGAGAAGTGCGACGCGATCGTGAGCGCGACGTCGCCGACCGTCGCGTTTCCCATCGGGTCGAAGACGCAGGATCCGCTGGCCATGTACCTGTGCGATGTGCTCACCCTCGGTGGGAATCTGGCGGGCCTGCCGGGGATCAGCGTGCCATGTGGGTTGTCGGAGGGTCTGCCGGTGGGCCTGCAGGTGCTGGCGCCGCAGTGGCGGGAGGATGTGGCGCTGCGCGTGGCGCGCGCGTACGAGGTGGCAAGCGGCGTCAAGGTGGAGGTCGCACCCCTATGACCTGGGAAGTTGTCATCGGGATGGAGGTACATGTGCAGCCTCGCACGCGCACCAAGATGTTCTGCGGCTGCGCGGTTGGGCAGCTCGGCGACCCGCCCAACTCCAGCGTGTGCGAGATCTGCGCCGG
>DATCPU010000240.1:0-1908 GCA_036569925.1 Candidatus Dormiibacterota bacterium | reverse complement strand
GCCCCACACTGGTTTGGTGACTCCCCAGCAAGTGCTGCGCGATGTCTTCCACCTGGAGGCATTCAGGCCCGGACAGGCAGAGGTCGTCGACGCACAGATGAACGGCCGCGACGTGCTTGCGGTGGCACCCACCGGTTCGGGCAAGAGCCTCAGCTATTGGGTGCCGGCCATTCTCTCCGACGGCCTGACGGTCGTGGTCTCGCCACTGATCGCGCTCATGAAAGACCAGGTCGACCGCTTGGTATCTCACGGGGTGCGAGCTGCGTTCATCAACTCGACGCTGGACTCGACCGAGCAGCGCAGGCGGCTCGAGGCCGCATCGCGCGGCGAATATCAGCTGATCTATGTGGCGCCAGAGCGATTCAGCCGTCCCGGATTCACTGACCGATTGGCGAGCATGGCGGTGAGGCGCTTCATTGTCGATGAGGCCCACTGCATCTCGACCTGGGGCCATGACTTCCGACCTGACTACAGGCTGATCGGCGGAGCGCTCGAAGCCTGCGGGCGGCCGCCGATCGGGGCGTTCACCGCAACCGCCACCCCTGAGGTGCGCGACGACATCGCATCCAACCTCGGGCTGCGCGCCCCACTCGTGGTGGTCACCGGATTCAACCGGCCCAACCTCCGAATGGAAGCAGTGGAGGCTCGCGGTGGGCGCGACCGCATGGAGCAGCTCCGCCGCCATCTCAACCCAGGCGACGGCCGTGCGCTCGTGTACACAGGGACTGTCAAGGGAGCTGAGACCACGGCGGCCGCCATCAGCCGCTGGGGCTTTCCCGCCGCGCCGTATCACGGCCGGCTACCCGACATCAACCGGCGGCGCATCCAGGACGGCTTTGCCTCGAAGGAGCTTCGTGTCGTCGTCGCCACCAGCGCCTTCGGCATGGGCGTGGACTTTCCCGACATCCGGCAGGTGATCCACCTCGGATATCCCGGAAGCGTGGAGGCTTACTACCAGGAGGCGGGTCGCGCCGGCCGCGACGGCAAGGCCGCGCTTTGTCTGCTCATACACTCCGGCAAAGACCGCGACCTGCAGGTCTATTTCATCGAGTCAGCGCTGCCCGAGCCGCGCGAGGTGATTAGCGTTCACACCGCGTACTCGCGCCTCGGGGTATGGAACGCGGATCGCGAGGATCTGAAGCCGCTCATGCCAGACGCGGCATGGCAATCGCTGGATGCCTCAAAGCGTTTGCTGCTCAAGGCGGGGGCGCTTCGTGACGACGGGAGCGTGGGGCCGCTGGATGCTTCGCGGCTCGACTTCAAGCAGCTATCAGCGCTTAAAGCGCACTCGTACAAGAAGCTCTCTCAGATGATCCAGTACGCGCAGGTGCGCTCGTGCCGGCACGCCTTCATCACCGACTACTTCGGTGAACCGACGTCGCAGCGTTCGTGCCATTCGTGCGATAGCTGCGAGCGCGCCGAAATTGTTGGCACGGAAGGAGCGGAAGGCGCGCCGGTTGACGAATCAGTCATTCGTGCCGCTCTGGCGGGATCGGCACGATTTGCCGGACGGATCGGGATGGTCAACCTGGCAGCGATCCTCGCGGGCAAGGAGAACAGGTTCATTCGTGAGCAGCCGTGGGTGATGCAAGTGCCCGCGTACGGGTCGCTCTCTGGGTGGAGCCAGCCCAGACTGCGCAGCCTTCTCGATGAGCTGGTGGCGGTCGGTTGCCTGGCTCAAAGCCAGGGTCAGTACCCGATGGTTGAGCTGACCGAGCGGGGCCGGGATGTGCTCGGCGGCTCCCAGTACATCGCCATCGCAATGCCCGCGGACCCGGCCGGGACGGTGGCATCCGACGCAGACCCCGCTTTGTTCAAGCGACTTCGCGAGTGGCGGGCGGCGGTCGCCCGCACCCAGGGGATCGCCGCCTTCATGGTTTTCCACGACAAAACCCTCAACGAGCTGGC